>DAIQQT010000102.1:0-7943 GCA_036786685.1 Trichlorobacter sp. | reverse complement strand
CTCTTCCAATTCAGCAGGTTGCATATCCCCCATATGGGCAATCCTGAAGGTCTTACCTTTGATTTTTCCGTAACCGTCATCAAAGGCATATCCTTTTTCACCCAGCTGTTTTTTGATCGCTGCCAGATCCACCCCACGACTGTTTGCCACACTGGTTAAGGTTACTGAACGGGCACCCTCAGGGGCAAACAGTTCAAATCCACGCTCAATAGCCCAACTCCTGGTTCGTTCAGCCATGGCAGCATGCCGCGCCCAACGCGCCTCCAGACCTTCTGCAAAAAACCGCTGCAGCTGGCAGTCAAGTCCGTAGATCAGTGAAATACAGGGGGTTGAAGGGGTGTTGTCCTTGTCATCATTGGCTGCAAACTCCATAAAATCAAAATAGTAGCCCCGGTTTTCAACCGTCTGGGCACGCTGCAGCGCCTTTTCTGTTGCCGTGAAGATGGCCAGGCCCGGCGGCAGGGCAAAGGCCTTCTGAACACCGAAGATACAGCAATCAATCCCCAGCTCATCCAGCGCAATCGGCATGGCGCTCATGGATGAAACCGTATCAACGACAAACACAACATCAGGGTACTTGCGCATCACCGCAGCAATCTCCTGCAACGGTGACAATACACCGGTGGAGGTTTCATTATGGATCATGGTGATACTGTCATACTTGCCGGTTGCCAGGGTTGCGTCTACCAATTCTGCTGTAATCGGCTGCCCCCAGGGAACCTTGATGGCATCGGCCTCTTTGCCGCAACGCAGGGTTACATCATGCCACTTGTCAGAGAAGGCGCCATTGCAGAAGTTGGCACAGCGCCCCTTGACCAGGTTGCGGATTGCCCCTTCCATAGCACCAAAAGCACTGGAGGTGGACAGAAACACGCGACTTTCCGTCATCATCAAACGTTTCAGGTTTGTTTTTATCCGTCCATGCAGTTCCGCATACTCTTTCATACGATGGCCGATCATCGGCTGCGACATGGCAGCGAACACCTCGGGAGCCACATTTACCGGACCGGGAATAAACAGCTTCTTTGACATTATCTACTCCAAATAGCATGTAATAATAGGCTGTTTCGCTATAGCAGAGCAGCCCCCCAAAGTCAAGGCAGCCCCATTGCAACATCCATGCAACCGACGCTGCAACACATGCAACTACCCACAATCCTGTTGCTTTTCTGATTATGGCGTGCTAGGTACAGTAGAAATGCAACATTCAAAAACTTGAATCTGTAGCCTGACTCAGAAATCAGATAGCAAAGGGGAATCGACGTATGGCACATCACCACACCACTCCATCTCTCAACGAGCTGGTCGCCGGGGTAGCCAACCGGCTCAAGACAGCGGGAACCGGCTTCTACCTGATGGTCTTCATTGCTGCAGCCTTGGTTCTGGCCTCTGCCGGCACCGGCCTGGTGGCCATGTTCAAGGGACATGAGGCGTACTACAATGTCTACCGCGAGGTGCCCTGGGGCGTTCTGATCGCCACCTACGTCTTTTTCGTTGTCAGCTCCACCGGGCTCTGCCTGATCTCCTCCATTGGCCACGTCTTTGGAGTGAAGGACTTTATGCCGATCGCTAAACGTTCGGTTTTTCTTTCCATTGCAACCATTCTCTCCGGCTTCTTCGTGATCGCCTTTGAGATCAAACTCCCCTGGCGGATGGCAATCTGGAACGTGATCTCCCCCAATCTGACCTCAAACATCTGGTGGATGGGTACCCTCTACGGTATCTATCTGGCCTTCATGTTTGCTGAATATGTATTCCTGCTGATGAACAAACACCGCCCGGCAGTCATCTGCGGATTCAGTGGATCAGTGGCCGGTATTGCCGCCCACTCAAACCTGGGCGCCGTGTTTGGCCTGTTGATGGGCCGTCCCTACTGGCAGGGCCCCTACATGCCGATCTACTTCATTGCATCTGCCATGATGACCGGCTGTGCCGTTATCCTGATGTTTCACATCCTTGGCTACAAGGTCAATAAGCAGGAGATGGCCCCTGATATGCAGCGGGCCCTTGAGGTCACCACCAAGATCGGCATCCTGCTGATTACCGTCATCCTGTTCTTCACCACCTGGAAGCTGATCGCCGGAGCAGCCGGACAGCCCAACGGCGCCTACCCTGTTGTTCAGTCCGAGGTTTTCGGCCATCACGCCTTTGTATTCTGGTTCTTTGAGATCCTGCTGGGAATGGCGGGCCCACTGGTACTCTTTATCCTGTCCAAAGGTCGTAACCTGAAGTTGATGTTGATTGCATCCCTCTCAATGGTTGTCGGTATTTTTGTCATGCGCTTCAACCTGGTCTATCTCGGCCAGGCCCTGCCGGTTTACTATGATCTGGGAGTCAATGAGTTCAAGGAGATGCTGCACTACTCCCCTTCGGTCTATGAGTGGATCATTACTGCTGGCGGCTTTGGCCTGACCGCCCTGCTGTTCCTGATCGGCGAAAAGGTTTTCGACGGTCACAAGGTTGAGGATCACTAGACTTCACTGCACATCAATCACAACGACAAGGATATCAATCATGAATAAAAACATAGATCTGAATAATCTGCAGAACGAAGGAGTTGAAAATGTACCGATGCAGGAGCGTCGGGACTTTCTGAAGATGGGTCTGGCCATAACCGGCATCTTTGCCGGTGGTTCACTGTTCTCAGCGGTATCAACCTTTAGCAGTGCCCACGCATCTGACTTTGCCAAGAAGTATCCCTACAAGCCCCACTACAGCATGGTCATGCAGCAGCACCGCTGTATTGACTGTGAGCGCTGCATGGAGGCCTGTGTGGCCACCAATCACGTCCCCAATGAGCATGGTGCCTATCGCACCACTATCCTGGAAAAAGAGACCCCTGATGCCGTGGGTGGCAAGCGTGAGTTCATTCCGGTACTCTGCAACCAGTGTAACCTGCCGCAATGTACCCGGGTCTGTCCCACCAAGGCCACCTACAAAGATAAGACCACAGGCATCGTATTGATGGACATCAAAAAGTGTATTGGCTGTCTGACCTGCCAGGAGGGTTGTCCCTACAACGCCCGCTACTTCAATGAGCACAAAAAGGCAGTTGACAAGTGTAACTTCTGTTGGGATACCCGTCTTTCCAAGGGAGAGAAAGATACCGCCTGCGCCCACGCCTGTCCGGCAGACGTACGGATTTTTGGCGATCTATCCAATCAGGATGACCGGGTTTTCAAAATTGTGCATCAGATTGAAAAAGCGGTCTGGGTCTTGCGGCCTGAGGCAGGCACCCGTCCCAACGTATTCTATACCAAAGGGTAACCAACACTACTTCTTTTACGAGGATTCTACGCTATGACACTACGTTCACTATGCATAACCGCTGTAGCTGCCTTGTCCCTGGCAGCAGGAGTTGCTGTTGCCGCCAGCTATCCTGAGGCTCCCATTGTCTACGACAAACCGGTTAAAGGGGTGATCTTTTCCCACAAGACCCACGTTGACAAAGGGCTGGCCTGTGATATGTGCCACAACCGACTGTTTGAGCAACAGGCAAAAAAGGCCCAGGAAAACAAGGATTTTGTGATGGAATCACTCTATCAGGGTAAATACTGCGGCGCCTGCCATAACGGTTCACTGGCCTTTGCCTCCAATACCCGTTGCGCCACCTGTCATATCGGTGTAAAAGGCGAAGCCCGTTCAAAAAGCGGTGACAAACCAGCTAAAAAGGCTCACTAGAGCAGCTGACTGACCAGACATCAAAAAAGGCGCCTACCGTCACCGGTGGCGCCTTTTTCATTGGGCATTATCACAGCCTTCGCACTACAACTCCTCAAACGTTTCCTCAGCAGGATCGTCCTCAGTATCCTCAAGCTCACGATCCAGCCGATCCTCTTTCAGACCTTTGATAAAGCGCTGATTCTCATCCAGGTTTTTGGCAATCTCCTGCAGCAACAGGTCCAGCCCTTCATCCTTAGGAGGGTCCGTACGCATACACAGCTACCCGCCAAGGCCATCAAGGTAGCGTTCAGCATCCAGAGCCGCCATACAGCCGGTACCGGCAGACGTGATTGCCTGACGATAGGTGTAATCCTGCACATCACCGGCAGCAAAAACACCCGGCACACTGGTCTGGGTCGCAAAGCCTTCAGATCCGCCACGGGTCTTGAGATAACCATCCTTCATCTCAAGCTGTCCGCCAAAAATGCTGCTGTTGGGAGAGTGGCCAATGGCTACGAATACGCCATCAAGGCTGATCTCTTTGGTGGAGCCGTCACGGACATCTTTAATCCGCATACCGGTCACCCCCATGGCATCACCCAGCACCTCATCAAGTGTATGGAACCATTCGATCGTCACCTTGCCTTCAGCAGCCTTGGCCTTCAGTTTATCGGCCAGAATCTTCTCAGAACGGAACTGATCCCGACGATGGACAACCGTGACATGGGAGGCAATATTAGCCAGATAGAGCGCTTCCTCCACCGCCGTATTGCCACCACCAATCACTGCCACCGGCTTGTTACGGTAGAAAAATCCATCACAGGTGGCACAGGCAGAAACCCCTTTACCCTTGAAGGCATCTTCTGAAGGCAATCCCAGATAACGGGCCGAGGCACCGGTGGCAACAATCAGGGCATCACAGGTATAACTGGTACTGTCACCCTGCAGTTTGAACGGACGCTGAGACAAATCAGTTGCAGTAATGGTGTCATAAATAATCTGCGTATTAAACCGCTCGGCATGCTGACGCATCCGCTCCATCAGATCCGGCCCCTGCACCCCTTCAAAATCACCGGGCCAGTTATCAACCTCGGTGGTGGTAGTCAGTTGCCCACCAGGCTGAAGACCGGCTATCACAACCGGACTCAGGTTTGCCCGCGCTGCGTAGACCGCTGCAGTATAGCCGGCAGGGCCGGAACCAAGAATAATCAGACGATGATGTTGAACTTCCGACGACATAGAACCTCCCAAAATAAAACTATCCCCTGCAGAATGTGTGTGCAGAGGATAGCAGGTGTTGCCAGAAATGTCACTACTACGGCATCTACTCGGCTTTAGTTCTTAACCCGGCTGCAATATTGAAATCAATATCAATCACAATATTCAATTTTTCTTTATCCGGGTTCGCCATCACTTCAAAAAGACGCTTATCAACAAAAAGGCTTAAATTAAGGACATCCTCCCGCAATTTAACTGGCAACGGATTTTCCGGATCAGACAGCTCTGCCTGAAAAAAACTCCAGACCTTCTGATTGAATTTAATCGCCTCAAGCAGTTTTTCATCACGATCAGGAGCAGACCAGTTTTCCTGCACCTGCTTCAGCATCAAGCCAGCACGGGTTAGAACTGATGCCTCAAGCTCGCGACCGGATAGTGTTTCTTTCTGCATGTTGGCATAGGCGTTAGCTGGGTTCTGGTACATGGGTAAGGAGCTCCTCTTCGTACTGGATAAGTTGTTGTGCCTGCTTGAGAGCCTGATAATACTTACCCTCAAGAATATAGCTGGTAATACTGGAAATCAAGTCTTTCGTAGCTGGTACTGCAACCAGCAGGTCAGAAGTAAGTTGCCCATACAGCTGAGCAAGCTCAACATTTGGCACTTCCCCCAGATACATAAGCTGCACCGTCAGATAAATCTTTTTACAGTACGTGTCAGCCTGAACTTCAGTAAGGATATCCTTCTCCCGCAGAATAGGCACATTATTTTCAACAACAAACGTGGTTGCCGCAGAGCCATTGGATATGACGGCACCGCCAATAATGACCCGTTCATGGGGTTTGAGACTAAGCTTAAGCGCCATCAGGGCTGTACCAAGGCCTGTGTTACATCTGTGCTCAGATCAGAAAGCTGTTGTATAGTCCTGCCTAGTGTATCAGAAGCTGCCTGAACCTGCTTGTCGCTACTACCGTTTTCCAGAGGGGGCACTGCAGCAGCCTGCATCTGACCATTTTGAGCAAACATGGCAGACCACATGGACTTGACTTTATCATAAACCGGCTGTGGTGGTGCAGGCACCATCAGACTTTCAATCTCCTTACGCAGTGACATATAACTCATCAACAAATCTCTGCGTTCCATACTCTCAATTGGATAGGGAGGATAGTTTTTAACAATGGCCATCAGATTCCCCTGCATTTGAGACACCTGATCAACAGCCCTGTTCAGCTCTTCGTTAGTTTGACGAACCCCTTTTACCAAATCATTCAACTTGGCATGCATCTGCTCAATTGCCTTAACCGTATCAAGATTTTTAAGGGTTACGGTTGATTTGATCTGTACGGTATCAGTTGCAGCTGACTTTTCAGTCCCCTGCTGTTGATACGCTTGTAGTGCCGCTGACGAGCTTACCTCAGCCTCACGTATTACACTTGTTGGCTGCAGAGCTTGATCAATCGTCTTCTGCTGCTGATAGAGCGGTGTTGCACTGCCTTGTGTCGTCGTTATTTCCATTTGAACGCTCCTCCACAAGCGCATCAAACAGAACAGGGGGGAACCGAAATCCCCCCCTGTCACTGCGACTAACTGTCAAGATGCGCTGCCTTCAGTTAGAACAGTCTCAGAACAGACTGAGCAGCCTGGGAAGAGAGTGACAGAGCTGTAGTACCCAGATTCTGACGGGTCTGCAGCATCAGCATGTTAGCGCCTTCCTGGTTCATATCGGCCAGGGTCAGGTTATCAGCACCGGTCTGCAACGTTCCGATCATATTGTCAGTAAAATTCTGACGTGTCGAAATGATATTCAGGTTGTTAGCCAGCGTCTTTGCTTGGGAACGCAACTGGTCAGACGCCTTTTTCAGATCAGCCTGGGTGGCGGTAATGTCTGCGGTACCAGCCCAGTTGCTGCCTGCATTGTTCATAGAAAGGCCGGCTGCCGTTGCATTGAAGCCGTTCACCGTCAATGAAGCAGTCGCATCCTCGTTAAAGTTAACGGTCAGGTTCTGGCTGTTCAACAGGTTAGTACCACGGTAGCCGGAGTCACTGGCCATACTGCTGACCTGAGCCTGAATGGTAGCATACTGGGTAGCAAAAGAAGCACGGTCTACGGTGCTGGCAGTGCCAAGCGCTGCTTCAGCAAGACCTTTGGCAGCATCAACCAGCGCAGAAATTGCGGTAATACCGGCATCTGCTGCCTTGGCTGTCTGAATACCTTCTGCCATACCATCTTTACGTACGGCAAAGTCAGAAGCACGGTTCATGTGGGCTTGTGCTGCAAAAAAGTTGGTTGGGTTGTCAAGGGCGCTGTTTACCTGCTTGCCGGTTGAAAGCCGCTCCTGAGTACGGTCAATCAGCTTACTGGTGCCTTGCAGTTGGAGCAGGTTACTGCGCATACCGGCGGTCAAAGAGATGTCGTTCACTGCCATGGTCGTGTCCCCCTTCTGGGAAGTTGATGTGGCCATTCTGGCCTTGGTAAACTACTCGTCAGTCTCTGAATAGAACTTTAGCTCTTTTTTTATGGCCGTCAAGCAAGAGAGCTAATTTTTCTCTCACCTCAGTAACTGAAGCCCCCCAATTTCCGGGCTGAGGCTGTCTAAATAATGTTGCGCTCCGGTACCAGGGTGAATCTAAACGACCAAGTAGCCAACGCCAGTCTGGCGCGTATTTCAGCAGGATCCAGACTGGCACACCCAGTGCCCCGGCAAGGTGTGCCACAGCGGTATCAATTGTAACCACCAGATCTAGACACGAAATAATCGCAGCGGTATCACCGAAATGGCTTATCCGGCTTCCTAAGTCAACGATCTGCCCCCCATATGTATTCAATTGTCCTGCATCATCACCAAGCTGCAGACTGAACCATTGCACACCTGGAAGGTCAATCAGACCTTCCAGCTGCTTTAGCTGAAGCGAACGATTAGCGTTCAGGCTGTTTTTTTTGCCTCCCCATACCAGACCGACCTGCAGGGCGTCTCCACCACGCAGGTGTTGTTTCCAAAAATCAACCAGGTGGGGCTGTGGTTTCAAATACCCTTCTGGCAAGGGGATCGAGCAAAGCTCGGTT
>DAIQQT010000101.1:0-7954 GCA_036786685.1 Trichlorobacter sp. | reverse complement strand
ATATGAATATATAAATATTAAAATACAAGGTGGTAAATATGCTATCATTATTTCGATTACTTGCCGTAATCATGCCGCTTGTTGTGTCTGCTGCGTCTGCAGAAGCCACAACAACAGCATCCCTCAAAGACCTGGTAAATCGGGGCACAGCTTTGCGCAGCACGCTGTCCGTCATCAGCATCAGCAGTGGCAGCACCTGTAGCCAGCTTGGTACGCTGAACAGCTCTATAGAAGATTTTATTATTGTCATTCAAGGGGTCAGCAGCCAGCTTAGCTCACCGCTTGCGCTGACTGTTGATGACCTTACCTCTTTAAATGATCTGTCCTACATTGCACATGATATGGCATCTGAGGCCACCCGTATTTCTCAGGAGATACGCAGTATTGACGAGCTAGCCGAGCTGTTTGAGTATCGGGCCAGCCTGAGTGCCATGCTGCGCCTTTCAGATAATATCGGCACGATGTCAAACCGGATCCTGGAGATGGCAGACCGGATTCTGGTGATGTCCAACAACATCGGCACTATGGCTGACCGGATACTGGAGACACAGAGAATCCAGAATACCAATATAGCACTGGCACAACAGTCAATACTCACCACTCAGCAAAATATGATTGCAATGAGCAAAAGTCTTTCAACCATTGGCTATAACCTGAGTCTGGGACTGCTGTTGAATGACACCAAGCTGCAAGTTTCCGAGATGCAGTTGATCAAGCTTGATAGCACCAATGCGGTTGCCAAGCTTGGCTATCTTGAGGCAAAAACAGCGTTGTTAACCGCCCGGACCCTGGCGCTGTATGACCTGATGATGAAGGACAGCCAGAAGGCCAGCAATTATATTGACGGCGATACTCTGACTTATTTCATGGATATCTCGGCAGCTCAAAAACAGTTCAGCGCAATCCTTGAAACATACGCAGCCACAGTTCAGCAGATAGCGCCACTCATGCAGCTCCCTGTTCTTTCCGATGCAACCCGCAGCATGCTGCGCCTGACAGCCGACATCAACACCATGTCAAAACGGATTGTAGAGATGGGGGATAAAATCATTGTGATGGCTGACAAAATCGGGCTCATGTCAAACCGGATTGTGGAAACCCAAAAAATTCAGCGTGAGAATGTTGCACTTACCCTCAATTCAACCCAGACCGCCCAGAACACCATGCTTGCCTTGATCAAAAATTCACTCGGCCAATAGCCGTTATCCCGTGGAGATAGCCATGATGCAAACCATACAAAATCTGTTCAAACTTATCTTTGCCGTTACCATCTGCCTGTTGCTCCAGACCGGCACCGCCAGCGCCGATCTGACGTCTGATCTGCAAGTACTGGTAAATAAAGCGCAAAACCTGGAAGTGCAACTCAAGCAGATCAACCTTAATCCAGACTCAGTCTGCGGACCGCTGGTGGAAGCCAACAAAGAGGCCCATAGTCTGGCCATGAGCATTACCGCTGTTAACAACAGTCTGACTGCTCCCTTACAGACCGATGCAGCACTGCTGACCGGCATAGACAACTTCTCAATGATAACACTTAGTCTGGCCAACGAGGCACTGCGTCTCTCACTTGATCTTAAGAAGCTTTATGGGGTCTCCAAGACCATTACCATTAAAGACGGGCTGACCTCCATGTTGCAATTATCAGACGATATCGGAACCATGGCTGATCGGATCGGCGAGATGTCAGACAAAATTCTGACCATGTCCGATAACATTGGGATTATGGCTGACCGGATTCTTGTTACCCAGCAGCTCCAGAATCAGAATATAGCTCTGATTCAGCAGGGGGTTATGCAAACCCAGGCAAACTCGCTGGAGCTCGTGTCGATTGTCGAGACCTCAACAAACGACCTGAGCCTGGCTGGATTGATTGCCGAAGGCACCCTGCTAACTGCCAAACTGAATGCTATCATCTTTAACCCGTTCATGATGAAGAGCCAAATGCAGACGGCTGCCTCTGATGTCCGTAAGTTTGCAGATAAGGTTAAGGCCGTTCATGCCACGACACTTGCTCAGACAAATTCAGGCACCAGCTATGTCAGCCCACAATCGCTACTGAACCAGCAAAATATGAATATCATGCTTGGTTCACTGGCCACTGTGCTAGACAGCTACACCATCGCCATTGGTGGCCTACAAGCAGTCACATCCCGCCCAACCCTGAATGATTCGATGAAGAGCATGCTGCAACTCTCGGCGGATATCGGCCTCATGGCCAACCGGATTCTTGAGATGGGGGATACTGTTCTGGCAATGGCCGATAACATTGGCATGGTTGCTGACCAGATACTGGTGACACAACAGATTCAGAACACCAATATAGCTGTAACCCAGGCATCGGTTTTAGGGGCTCAGACCTTTGCAATCGAGATGCTGAAGAAGCTGGCAAACTGAGAGGTACGGAAATAGCAATCCATTCAAGGGCACTGGCAGGTGAATACTATCTCAGTATAAAATGTGCATTCATAGGCATGGCACCAGAATAGTTTATTTGTGATGTTAGATCTTGTAGGGTTCTTGTGCCCCACGCTTTAGCTTGTATTTGAATGAAGAAATAGCTACAAAGTTACCTTGAATAGATATGGTGTAATGAAAGGTTGCGATGAGGCCGTTTTCTGCAGTATCAATACGGGCACAACTTGTTTTGATCACCCTGATCATTGCGCTGCCTGCCATTGTTATTATCATTTATCTGGGGGTTCATCAGCGCAAGAACGCCGTTGATGATGCCTATCAGCTTACCCGTCTGATTGCAGAACGGATCGCTTCAGAACAGAAGAATATGGCTGCAGCTGCTGAACAGTTGCTGGTAACTCTTGCCCAGATGCCTGAGATCAGGCAGCAGAATCGGGGCAGGGTGCAGCATCTGCTGCATACGCTTAATGAGCTGAATCCCCAGTATGCCAATATCCTGGTGACTGACCTGACCGGCAAGACCTGGGCGGCGGTTTTCATGCCGCCTCCGCCTTCCATGCTTGATGACCGGCGCTATTTTAAACATGCCATCTCCAGCGGACGTCTTTCATCCGGTGAGTATGTGGTCAGTAAAAGTATGACCAACAAACCGGTCTTTCATTTTGCCTATCCGTACCGTGATACAACAGGCAAGATTGCCGGCGTTATTGTGGTTGCCTTCAGGCTGGATACCTATTCGACGGTTCTTAAAAACAGCCCGTTGCCCAAAGGTACCAACTTCCTGTTGCTTGACCATGCCGGTGTAATCATGCACCGAGCTCTGGAACCTGAAAAGATTATTGGCAAAAAATATCCGGAAGCAGCCTTTCAAGAGATGCTGGTCGGGCCTGACGAGCAGTCTTACCGGGGAATGGCCTCATTCGGGGACGAACGTTTTATCAGTTATCGTAAAATACGTCTGCAGGGTGAAACAGACCCGTATATGTATGTACGGGTTGGTGTCCCCGTCAAATCTACCCTTGCGGCAGCCGATCAAACCATACTGAAGAGTATTGCATTTTTCGGGGCATTCCTGTGCGGTGCATTTCTGCTGGCCTATCTGATTGGTAAACGCTCTATTGTTGATCGGATTGTTCTGCTGGAACAGGCTTCGCAGCGTCTTGCCGACGGCGAGATGCAGATCCAGGTGGCCAGTGCGGTTTCCGGTGGCGAGATCGGGCATCTTGCCCAGAGCTTTGACCGCATGGCCCAGCAGCTTTCAGAACGTGAGCAGGTTATCCGCGAAAGTGAGGCACGTTTACGGAGCATCACGGATTCTGCTCAGGATGCCATTTTGATGATGGACTCCCACGGGGCGATCACCTTCTGGAATCCGGCCGCTGAGACGATCCTGGGATATCACTTAGATGAAGCTTTGGGAGAGAATCTACACGAGCTTCTGGCTCCTGCACGTTATCAAAGTATTTTTGAAGCGGCGTTCCCCGGTTTTGTTCAGTCAGGTAAAGGGACTGCCGTGGGAAGAACCGTTGAGCTGGCTGCACGGCGAAAAGACGGACAGGAGATAGCAATTTCGCTTTCGTTATCTTCAGTTTTCCTTAAAGGTGCCTGGCATGCAGTCGGAATACTCCGAGATATTACAGAACTTAAACAGTATCAGGAGGAATTGCTGGAAGCCCGCCATTCTGCCGAATCTGCCAACCGGGCAAAAAGTGAATTTCTGGCCAATATGAGCCATGAAATCCGCACCCCTATGAACGGTGTTATCGGTATGGCCCAGCTGCTGCGTTTCACCCAGCCCACCAGCGAACAGGCAGAGTATCTGGATAACCTTGAGCTTTCCTGTAAAAACCTGCTTGAATTGATCAACGATATTCTGGATCTTTCAAAGATTGAGTCTGGCAGGCTTGAGCTGGAATCTGCTGCTTTTTCCTTGCGTCGCTGTATCCATGAGGTGCTGACCAATCAGTCAGCACGGGTTGAGCAGAAGGGGCTTCAGCTTAGTGCCGATCTTGATGAGCAATTGCCGGATCTTGTGCTGGGTGACTCCCTGCGATTCAAACAGATACTGCTTAATCTGCTGGGTAATGCCATCAAATTCACGGAAACAGGCAGCATTACCGTCACCGCCCAGCTCCTTTCAAAGGCTGATTCAGGCTGTGTCTTCAGGCTTATGATCTGCGATACCGGCATCGGTATGACATCCGAGGCACTGGGAAGAATATTCAACTCCTTTGAGCAGGCTGACAGTTCAACTACCCGCATCTACGGCGGCAGTGGTCTGGGGCTCTCCATCTGCCGACGCCTTACCGAGTTAATGGGGGGACGGATCTGGGCTGAGTCAGTTTTAGGCAAGGGGTCCACTTTTTTCGTCGAGTTGCCTTTTGTCATTCAGCATGGTGCTGGTGAAAAGGCGGATGCACCTGCCTGCCGGGATCTAGCGGGTGTCACACGATCATTAAAGGTTCTGGTTGCTGAAGACAACAAGCTGAATGCTGACACCATCATTGCCATGCTGAAGCGGATGGGGCATGAAGTTGAAGTTGCGTCCAATGGGCGTGAGGCCCTGGAAAAATGGCATGCTTCGGCTGTACACTGCGTTTTGATGGATATTCAGATGCCGGTCATGGACGGGTATCTGGCTGCGGCAACCATGCGGGAACAGGAGCAAAAGATGGGAGGACATACACCGATTATCGCCATGACCGCCCATGCCCTGCATGGTGACCGCGAACGATTTTTAGCTGAAGGATTTGACGGCTATGTTTCAAAACCGGTGGATATGCAGATGCTGGCTGAGGAGCTGAAACGGGTCAGTACAGCATGAGATACTGTAGATAGAAGGAAAAAAAGGGACAGGCTGTGATGGCCTGTCCCTTTTGCCGTCTATTCTGATTTATTATGTCTAGCGTTTGTTGCGGTGTGTCAGTGAGGCACCGATAAAGGCCCTGAAAAGCGGATGGGGTACCAGCGGTTTTGATTTAAATTCCGGGTGGAACTGGCAGGCCAGGAACCAGGGATGGTCCGGTAGCTCAATGATCTCAACCAGATCTTTCTGCTGGTTAATACCTGACAGTACCAGGCCTTTCGTGGTCATCATCTCGCGGAAACTGTTGTTAAATTCATACCGGTGACGGTGCCGCTCAGAGATGTCGGTTTCATTGTAGGCGTCAAAGGCTCTGGTCCCTTTGGTCACCGTACAGGGGCAGGCCCCTAAGCGCATGGTGCCCCCCTTTTTGTTAATGGTCTTCTGCTCTTCCATCAGATGGATTACCGGCTCTTTGCAGTCTGCTTTAAACTCTGTTGAGTTTGCCTTTTTCAGGCCGCAGACATTGCGGGCAAACTCGATTGCCGCCATCTGCATGCCAAGGCAGATGCCAAAGAACGGGATCTGTTTACTGCGGGCATATTCAATGGCCAGGACTTTGCCCTCGGTACCCCGCTCACCGAAGCCACCAGGTACCAGAACGCCATCTACATCATCCAGCCAGCCTTCAACACCGCTTTCTTCAATCTTTTCTGCATCAACATATTTGAGGTAGACGCGGCAGTCGTTGGCAATACCGCCGTGGGTCAGCGCCTCTGCCAGAGATTTGTAGGATTCGGTCAGGTTGACGTACTTGCCTACAATGGCGATCCGCACTTCACCATGGCTGGGGTGGCGCAGGGTTTCCACCACATCCTGCCAGGGAGTCAGATCCGGCTGTTTCGTCCAGATATTCAACTTTTCAACCACCTGCTCATCCAGCTTTTCCTTGTTCAGGGCCAGCGGTACGGCATAGATATGTTCAGAGTCAACGGAAGGGATCACACAGCTCTCTTCCACGTTGCAGAACAGGGATATCTTCTTCTTCATGTCCTGGGGCAGTTCGCGGTCACAGCGGCAGAGCAGGATATCAGGCTGGATACCGATCTTGCGCAGTTCCATGACCGAGTGCTGGGTCGGTTTGGTCTTCATCTCACCGGCAGTGCGGATGTACGGTACCAGAGTGACATGCACATACAGGGTGTTGCCGGTGCCGCGATCAAAGCGGAACTGACGGATCGCCTCAAGGAACGGCAGTGATTCAATGTCGCCTACGGTGCCGCCCACCTCTACGATGGCCACATCAGCCCCTTTGGCGTTTTCAATAATCTTGCTTTTGATTTCATCAGTGATATGGGGGATGACCTGCACGGTGCCGCCCAGATAGTCACCGCGACGTTCTTTGTCGATAACGGAAAAATAGACCTGGCCGGTGGTAAAGTTACTTTTCTTGGAGAGCCGGGCCGAGGTGTAACGCTCATAGTGCCCCAGGTCAAGGTCGGTCTCTGCGCCGTCGTCGGTTACAAACACCTCGCCGTGCTGGAAGGGGGACATGGTGCCGGGGTCTACGTTGATGTAAGGGTCCAGCTTCTGCATGGTAACCCGTAGGCCCCGTGCCTCAAGCAACGCCCCAAGGGAGGCGGCTGCCAGACCTTTGCCGATGGATGATACAACACCACCGGTGATAAAGATAAACTTGGTTTTCATGGAAAGAGACTCCTGATCTTTTGCTCGTGCAGTCATGGTTATCCTTGTTTTAGTCGTTCTTTAGCCTTGTTCAGGTCTTCAGGGGTATCAACGCCCAGTGATTCAAATTCTGTTTCCACCACCCTGATCCTGATCCCGTTTTCCAAAGCCCGTAACTGCTCAAGTTTTTCTGAAAGTTCAAGAAAGGTCTGGGGCATTGCTGCATATTCAAGCAGGAAATTACGTTTGAAGACGTACAGCCCCACATGTTTAAAGCAGAGCAGGCGGCCCGAGGCAAAGGCCTCATCTTTCAAATCCTGCCATTTATCCCGGAAAAAGGGGAGGGGAGAGCGGGAGAAGTAAAGTGCGTAGCCGTTGTTGTCAGTCACCACCTTGACCACATTGGGTGAAAGAAAGTCGTGCAGGCATCTGACACGGCTTAAGGGTGCCCATCTTCAAATCCTGGTTGTTCAGAAACGGTTCGATGGCCTGATCGATCATCGCAGGCTCGATCAGCGGTTCATCGCCCTGTACGTTAACAATAATGTCAGCCTCAAGTCCGTGGGCCACCTCTGCCAATCGGTCTGTACCGGTTTCATGGCTTGTGGAGGTCATGATCGCCTCGCCGCCGATCTGGTGGATCGCATCGGCAATCCTGCGGTCATCAGTGGCGACAATAGCCCGTGAGACCAGCGATGCCTTGAGGGTCTGCTCGTAGACATGTTGGATCATCGGCTTCCCGGCCAGATCGGCCAGGGCCTTGCCGGGGAAACGGGTTGATCCGTAACGGGCTGGAATGATGGCAACAATGTGCATGGTTATACATCCAAGGGCGAGAATGAAGGGGCAAGGGGCAAAAAAGTACGCAATCGGGATGCCGCTGCTCCTAAAAAGCAAGCATGGAAAATACTCTCAAGCAGCGGGACTGTCAAGGTCTCAGGAGGCGCGGCGCTGGCCTTGTACAATGCTGTTGCGCCAGTTAAAGGCATCAAGCTGAGCGGCCAGCAGTTGATCAAGACCGATGGATAAGGAATCAAGCAGTTCCTGAAC
>DAIQQT010000100.1:0-7959 GCA_036786685.1 Trichlorobacter sp. | reverse complement strand
GGCTCTGGCTGTCAAAGACCTTGATGGAGTGGTAACCGGTCGGCAGGATCGGGTAGGCAGCAATCGGCTCCTGGGCCAGCGCTGATGACGTCCAAAAGGTGATCAGGCAGATAGAGCAGATGACGGGCCAACGAAGAGAGCGTCTTGAAATGGAATTGGAACTACTCTGCACCGCGCTTCCTCCGTAAAGCCTCCCGGTACAGGGCGTCGTACTTGCGGGCAGACTCCTCCCAGGTAAAACGCTTGGCCATACCGTTTTTACGCAGGGTAGCCAGGCCTTGAGGATTGTTGTAGAAGGTCCAGGTGGCCCAGCCGACGGTATCATACAAAGCAGCTGCGGTCTGGGTCCAGAACTTGAAGCCGTCACCGGTCAGGGCTGCTTCATCAAAGTTTTCAACACTGTCATCCAGTCCGCCGGTGGCACGCACCACCGGCGGGGTGCCATAGGCCAGCGAGTACATCTGGTTCAGACCGCATGGTTCAAAGGCAGAGGGCATCAGGAAAAAGTCGGAACCAGCCTCCACCAGGTGTGCCAGGGCGTTGTCGTAACCGATGTAGCAACCGACCTTGTCAGGATGACGATGGGCCATGCCGCCAAAAAAGAAGTGGGCCCAGGGTTCGCCGTTGCCCACCACCACCACCTGCAGGTCCAGCCTGATCATGCTGTGGATCGCTTCAGCCAGCAGATCAGTTCCCTTCTGTGGCACCATCCGCGAGACTATCCCGAACAGGGGAACATCAAGCTCAGGCAGGCCGAAACGCCGCTGCAGAGCACGCTTGCAGGCCAGCTTACCGGACAGATCATCTGCCGTGTAGGTGGCTGGCAGGTACCGGTCAGTAGCCGGGTTCCACTCATTATAATCAACACCGTTCAGGATGCCGTACAGGTCGGCGGCCCGCTCCTGCAGCACCCCTTCCAGCCCCCAGCCATAGAGCGGGGTCTGGATCTCACGGGCATAGCCCTGGCTGACGGTATTCAAAAGGGTGGCGTGGTAGATACCACCTTTCAGCAGGTTGACCTGATCATCCTTTTCCAGCCCCAGAAAGGTGAAATACTCCCAGCCGATATCCAGCACTTCCATCAGGCCGGGATAAAAATTACCCTGATGCTGCATGTTATGAATGGTCAGGATTGAGGCGGCATTACCCACCAGCGGGTCGTTGCGGTAGCTGGTATTGAGGAAGACCGGCACAGCGGCGGTATGCCAGTCATGGGCGTGCAGGATATCCGGCTGCCAGCCCAGCATCTTGGGCAGCTCCAGGGCAGCGCGGGAAAGAAAGACATAACGGTTGTCATTGTCCATAAATCCGACGTTATCCACACCGTAGATACCGTCACGGCCATAAAGTCCCTGATGTTCCAGAAAATAGACCGGCACCTCGCTCTTGGGCAGGCGCCCTTCCCAGACCCCGCAGTACATCTCGCCGATGATTCCCATCGGCACCACCAGGGTGCCGGGTAGCATCTTTAAACCATACAGCTCAGGATCAATACTGTAGTAGCGGGGTAGCACCACCCGGACATCATGGCCCATACCGTGCAGGTAGCGGGGCAGATCCCCCACCACCTCACCCAGCCCGCCGGTCTTGGCATAGGGCGCTGCCTCCGAAGCGGCAAACAGAATATTTAGTGGTTTTTCTTGACCCTTGACCCTTGACCCTTGGCCCTTACGCTCTTTCACGCCTTAAGCTCCTGCTGAATTGCTGCAACTACCCGCTGCAACTGCTGCTCCAGCTCTGGCAAAAGCGTTCGTGCCGCCTGCAGGTCACCGGCGCGGGCCGCCTTTTCCATCTCTGCAGCCGTTGCCATAATGAATCGTCCACCAACAGAGCCTGATTCACCTTTTAAGCCATGGGCCACGCCGACGATCTGTTCAAGATCCGCTGCCTGCAGCAGGGAACTCAGGTGCTGAACCTTCAGCGGGGCACTCTCCAGATAGATCCGGTAAACATCCAGCAGCACATCGCCACACCCCAGTGCCAGATAGTTTTTATGGTGATATTCGCGGTCAAGCGGATCTTCCAATAACGATTCTTGCTCAGCCATTTTCTGTCCGCCCCGCATGTCCGTGGTGAAATGCCAATGACAAGCAGCTGGGAATAGTGATCTTTCTGGTTATAACGCTACCGGTGTCGCTCATCAAACGCATTCCTGAACCTGACGGCCCGCACCGCAATCTTGATTGCTACTCCGGGGGGTTACTCAAAGGCAACCACTGGATGCCATCATGACATAGAGCTTGAGTTTAGTCCAATCAAACGGAAAGCAAGCAGGCTGGAGCGAATAAAACAGGAGGCAGAACAGGACATTTGCTATCGGGGAGGTGATCTGCCCCCCCCGACAGCAGGAAACAAACGCTACTTCAGGCTGCAGGGTGCCTTGTAGCCGAAGCGGATGCCGCCCCAATGCTTACCGTTGATGAAGATCGGCACGGAAAGGTCATTCAGAATTTCACCGGTGTCTCTCCGATAGGTCTGCAACAGGACGCCATTCGTGTTTTTCGCACAGCGCATGCCGGTATTGTCGCTAAAAATCCGCTTGGTACGGTTGTTAACCCGGTCTGTTTCTGGGTCGCCGGTCAACGGTTTACTGAAACGCAGGTTGTGGCAGGGCACATAGGCATTGTTGTCAAAGCAGATGGCATAAGCCAACTGACTGTCTCGATTGACAATGGCCTCCTGCAAAGGAGAGACGAAACGGTCAAAGAAGCCGTCAAAACGGGTGGTAAATTTGGGCGGGTCAGTCTTTTTAGAGTACGGCTGATAGTTGCGATCAAACAGGTCTGCCTCTGACAAGGTGCCGTTTCTAATCGCCTCAGCAATGGCAGACTGCACGCCATTGGACAACTCGGCAGCATAGGCCTTGACCTGATCATGGTAGTTACCGACAGAAAAGCGACCCACCGTGCCATAGATATTTTCAACCGTATCAGCAAAACGGCTGAAGGTATCCATGTTGGCCTTCATCATCTGATTAGTGCCATGGGCCGCGTCAGAGATATGATGAATCTTTGCGGAGATTTCACCGGTTACCGTGGTCTGCTCTCCGGCGGCAACCGCAATCAGCTCGCTCATGGTACGTGAACTTGAGGCGCAGTCTTTGATCTCCTCCAACTGACGGCGTGCCTCTTCAGCCTGCTGCAGGCCGGTACGCACCAGCTCGCTTTCCTTGCGGATGCTTGCTGCTGCCCGCTCGCTTTCCTGCTGGATCTTGCCCACCACCCGCTCAATATCCTTGGTGGATTTGGTGGTCTTTTCAGCCAGGGAGCGGACCTCATCGGCAACCACGGCAAAACCACGGCCCGCTTCACCGGCCCGGGCCGCCTCAATGGCAGCATTCAGTGCCAGCAGGTTGGTCTGGTCGGCAATATCTTCAATCAGTGAGAGCATATCGCCGATACTGGCCGAAGAGCGTTCCAGTTCGGCAATGCCGGCCAGGGTTGCCTCAACACTCTCTGCTACGGTGTTCATGCATTGCCAGGTTTCCTGCACCACCGCAAGACCGGTGCTGGCTGCACTGTCCACAGAGGCGGAAAGACTTACGGCCTGATGGGTGTTTTCTGAAACATTCTGGATAGTGCTGCTCATCTCTTCTGCAGCAGTGGCCACCACATCAGCATGCTCCATCTGCTCCCGTACCTCTTTGGCAATCCGCTCGGTTGCATTGGAAAGCTCACAGGTATGGCCACCCAGCTGACAGGCCTGCTGATACAGTGAGGCGATGATCTCGCGTACCGTCTGGGTCAGGTGGTTGACCTCACCGGCCAGGTGGCCAATCTCATCTTCGGAGCGGACCGGCAGCACCTTGGTCAGGTCCCCTTCGCCCTTGGCAATATCTTCAACCTGGGCAGACAGTTCACGAATCGGCCGTACCACCAGACGTGATATCAGCAGATAAAGCACCCCGATGATCAGGAAGAAGAAGAAGATCCCCACACCGGTCAGCACCAGAGCCAGTTGTTTAGCCTTGGCAACCCCTGCTTCCAGCGAGGTGACCAGCTGCAATCCCCCTAAAAACTTGGGGCCGACAGCGTGGCAGGCATTACAGCGGGCCTCATTAACAAGTGGAGTAGCCAACACCAAGGCGGATTTACCATCAACGCTGATGCTCTGCTCTTTTTGAGCCCCGGCTTCCACCGCCTGTTTGATTAACTCACTGGTTTCCCCACCGTTATACTGCTTGCCGTCAGCATGGAAGAGCTGGATTTTGAGTGCATTGCCGTTCTTAACAGTCTCATCCACATACTTGTTGAAGGCCTGAAAATCACCCTTCATCTTCAGTTCAATCAAGTCATGCATGACGTTGCTTGCAGCCTGACGGGCTGCTGTCCGTTGCAGATCCAGCATGGATGTGTAGGAAAGATAGAGACTCAGGACGCCAAGGCAGGCAAAGCCGATGGAAAGGGTCACGGCGATGGCGATCAGCACCTTGGCAGTAAGGCGGACTTTGGGCATTGGTAACACCTCCACAGTAAAAGGAAGTTCGCAGTGTTAGCCGGTTGCGGAACTATACGCGGTGTCTAGCATAAGCCGCGGTCTTGAAAAAAGCAAGAAATACGATAACAGCGTTTTAAATGCCGTCGGATGGAATTAAAACTTCAAGCTGCATCAGCTCATCAATGGTTTTAGTCAACAGCACCGGACAGCCCTGTTGTTTTGGCAGGCGCAGATCAATATCATAGCGGTCACCGACAAATAACACCGCCTCAGAAGGCAGGCCAAGATCCGACAGCACCTGATCAAACACCTCCTGATCAGGTTTGGGGCGCCAGGTATCATTAATGGTGATTACCCGCTGAAAACTCTCTTCAAGTCCAAGACAGGCCAGTATTTTGCTGGTCAGAATTCTATTATTGTTGGTCAGCAACCAGCAGGTATAGCGTTCCGTCAACATAGCAATCAGCGGCAGAACGCGGGGATCAGGTTCAATATAATCGTGGGGATCCAGCTCTTCTGCAAAGCGGCGGTGCATCTCCGGCACGGTGCCACCCAGCACCTCAATCGCCACCGCCAGAGTCTGCAGGGTACCCCGCTCTTCAGTGAGTCTCTGGCGCAGTTCCTTAATCCGCTGACCGCCTGCTTCGGCAGAGATGCCAAGCAGCTCGCCGGCATAGCGGGAGACCGACTCCCACACCGCATGTTCAAAGGCATCGGAAACATACAGCGTGCCGTCCAGATCAAACACAATCGCCTTGATCACGTCCCGGTTCACAGACTGATACCACGCAGACAGCCCAGCTTTGGGTCTGTCACCCCTTTTGACTGCACCAGCACCCGGAAGGTGTCACCCATGCCTCCTTCCGGCATGATCAACCGCTTGATGATCAGCCGCAGGCGCAATTTATCTTTTTCCGGCAGCTCGGATGCCTCAATCTGCTCCAGCTCTTCAATCACTCCCGCACCAAGCAGAAAACGGGACTGTTCACCAAACCAGAGCGGTTTGAGCCCCAGCTCTTCACCCCGCTCAATCAGGGCACTGAAGTTGATATGGGTGGTGATATCCTGCTGCCCCAGCCGCTGGTACGGGTTGTCCTCCACAGTATGCTTGTAGTAGCAGAGCAGGGTGCCCAGGTTCCGCTGGGGGGAGTACAGCTCAGCCTTGGCCCAGCCATAGTCAATGGTAAGGATAAAACCGTGCTGCAGGCATGTTGCCACATTTTCAAACCAGGTCAGTCCAGCCAGGGAAACCTCGGCCTCCTGACCGGGGTGCAGCGGGATACCAAACCGTTTGAGATACTCCTCAAGCGCCGGGGTGGATGGTACATCAGCCAGATCCTGCAGTTGATCGCCATCCAGCGTAACGTAGATCTCCTTCAACCCCTGTTCGGTCATCAAAACCCGATGCACCGGCATGGCATCCAGCAACTCATTGGAGTAGAGCACACCACTGAAACGGAAGCCCGGCAGCTCTGCCGGAGAAAGCCAGGACAGCTTGGCAGCATGGTTGGCTAGAAGCGTTGCCTGGGCCTCGGCCAGGGTCGGTTCCTGCTCAACCAGCACCAGCTTTGTAGCGGCATAACAATCCGGTTGCTGCTCTGCCAGAAAATCCATAATGTCGCAGGCAAGGCGGCCATGGCCAGCCCCTGCCTCAACCAGGGTAAAGTCAGCCGGGCAGTCCATGGAACGCCACATGGCAGCGATTTCACGGGCTATTACCCGGCCAAAGGTGGCATGCACCGTAATACTGGTGTAGAAATCCCCTTCAGTTCCCACCTTGCGGCCCGGCGAGGTGTAGTAGCCCAGGCCCGGCTCATAGAGACAGGCAGCCATGTAGTCGGCAAAGGTAATCCGGCCTGAGGTGCGGATACGGTCAACAATAATGGTGTCTAAGGTCATGGTATTCATAGTGGTGAATTATGCAGGGGCACGAAATCCGGGTCAAGAGACAAAGCCCGGGAAAGATAATTCACTTCTCCTTTTTACGATAGATTTCACGCAGCCCTTTGACCTGGCGCTTCAACTCCTTGCGCAGTTCAGGCGGTTCCAACAGCTCTGCGTGGCGGCCATAGGACAGTACCCAGGCCAGGATTTCCAGCGAACCGGCTGCTTCAAAGCTGAGCAGCACTGAGCCATCCGGTTCGGTTAACAGAGTCTGGTCGGGACGCCAGATCCGATCCCGCACCATATGGGCCACTTCACTGTCAAAGCGGACCTTGAGCTGCATCGGCCGGTCGGTCACCAGCCCAAAGGCATCACTGAAATGCTGTTCAGGGTGAAACTCATCCGGCATCTCAAAACGTTGACGGGTAACGGTCAGGCCGGCTATCCGTTCTACGGCAAACAGCCGCACCGCCCCACGGTTATGGGCATGTGCCAACAGGTACAGGCCTCCCTTGGCCAGCACCAGTGTATAGGGATCAATCTCGTACTGCGCAGCCTCTTTGCCACTGCGACTGTAGGATAACTTGACCCGGTACTGAAACAAAAGCGCCCGGCGCAGCTCTGACAAAAGCTCAGCTGATCCGGCATAGGTCCTGTTTCCCTGGAAACGGGGCAGTGATACCCGGGCGATCCGCTCCAGGTGGGCCACTGAGCGGGGCGGCAATGAAGCATGGATCTTGGCAAAGATAGCATCAATTTCTGCACCGAACGGCTCAGGCGGCAGCAGCCCTGCACAGGCCTTCAGCAGGTGCAGCGACACCAGCTCATCCAGGGTAAAGGTGATCGGCGCAACCTGTCGGGTGTTGGTCAAAAAACGATAGACCTTGCGCCCATCCAGACGATTTGCAGTCAGCGGATAGCCAGCCTGCTGAATCGCCACCAGATCCCGGTGAACCGTGCGACGATCCACCCCGGTCTCCTCCACCAGATCATCCAGTGTGATGCCGTTGCGGGTTTCAATCAGGCGGATAACATTGTGCAAACGTGCTGCCTGGGTATAGTGGCCGGATGGCTTGCCGCGGCTTTTCATGCTACCCCCCTGTTGCTACTGCAATTTTTCGGCTATACTGTTCAATCTGACGACAAAAGGTACGTGATGTGGATCTGTTTGACAACGGCTTTCTGACATATCTGGTCCCACTGGTGGATTGGTTCAAACAGCCCGGTTATCCGGCCCTGTTTCTGCTCAGCTTTCTGGCCTCAACCCTGCTGCCGCTGGGCTCGGAATGGCTGTTGGTGCTGATGCTGGTCAAGGGCTATGACCCTGCCACCAGCGTACTGACCGCAACCGTCGGCAATACCCTGGGGGCCTGCACCACCTGGCTGATTGGGCGTTACGGCGGCGACTGGCTGTTGGCCCGCCTGTTCAGGATCAGCCAGCAGCAACGACAACGGGCCGAGGCATGGTATCAGCACTATGGCATTCTTTCGCTCCTGTTTTCCTGGTTGCCGGTGGTGGGTGACCCGCTCTGCCTGGTGGGCGGACTGCTGAAGATCCGCTTTACCCCTTTCCTACTGCTGGTGGGGATTGGCAAATTACTGCGATACGCAGCGGTGGCCTGGTTGACACTGCGGGTG
>DAIQQT010000099.1:0-7972 GCA_036786685.1 Trichlorobacter sp. | reverse complement strand
CCGTTTCATGGTGGCCGGCGACCGGTTGGAGATTCCGGGGCTGCTGAACGATGCCACCAATAAAGAACAACAGGTAAAAGGTCGCTTTGAGGCCACCGGTCTGACCCTGCTGGGCGATACCAACTTTACCGGAACAGTTCCGGCTGGCGGTTCTTTGCGCAAGAATATCGAGGTTACGGCACAGCAGCCCGGTCAGGCCCTGTTACGGCTGACCGCAGCAGGCAGCGAGGGAAAAGATGCCCTGGAGTTGACCTTCCCGGTGCTGTCCCGATCCCTGCAACGTGAACAGGCCGCCAGCATTGCGCTGCGCAGTGGGCAGGCACAGGCACTGGTTACACAACCCGGCTCAGCACTGTTGGACAGCGGCAGCATCACCGCAACCTTCTCCCCCACCGTGGCAGACAGCCTGATTCCGGCACTGGAATATCTGATCTCCTTCCCCTATGGCTGCGTTGAGCAAACGGTTTCCCGCTTTGTTCCGGCGGTCTATGCCCAACAGATGCTGACCGCCCAGGGACGGAATCTCTCGCCATCTCTACAGGCCAAACTGCCGCAGATTGTGGCTGAGGGGCTGCAGCGTCTGGCTGATCTGCAGCATGAAGATGGTGGCTGGGGCTGGTGGAAAAACGACAGCACCAACCCGCACCTGACCGCCCTGGCCATGCAGGGGCTGGCAACAGCCAAACGGGCCGGAATAAAGCTGGATGAGCAGCTTGTCCAGCGGGGCACCAAGGCACTGGAGAGCCAGCTTGACAAGGCCCGCCCAGAACAGGCTGCCGTGCTCTACCGGGCATTGACCGCCCACGGTGGCAACCATCCCGCTACAGAGAAACGTCTGATTGATGGTTTGACCAGCCTGCAACCGGAAGCAAAGATCGCTGTTGCCGAGGCACTGGACAACCGTGGTCAACGGCAACAGGCTGCACAGATCCTGAAGGGGCTGCAGGCACTGTTGCAACGGGACAGCGAGGCTGCCTGGCTGCCAGAGAATGAAACCGGCTGGCGCTGGGGCAGCTCATCCCTTGAGACCACAGCGGCGTTACTTTCAGCCACAAGCCGGATCATGCCGGAAGATGCCACGTCTGCGGCACTGGCCCGCTATCTGGCCCGTAACCAGCGGGGCGGCTGGTGGCAGACCACGGTTGCCTCGGCTGCCGGGGTACGGGCCCTGGCTGACTTTGTTGCTGCAAGCGGTGAACTTGATGCCAGTTACACTGCCCGCCTGCTGCACAACTCAAAAGAGCTGGAGCGCTACACCGTGGAAAAAGGACGCCTGACCGCTGGCCGCGCCACCCTCACGGTTCCGGCAGTTGCCGGTGAAAACAGCCTGCAGCTTGAAAAATCCAACAACAACGGCAGCGCTTATCTGAGTGCAAAGCTCACCTACCGGGTGCCGGTGGAGCAGGTAGCCAAGGCTGATGGCCTGCAGCTTGAACGCAGCATCTACCGGATTAAATCTGTGCAGAAAAACGGACAGTGGCGCCATGAATACGAACCGCTGAAACCGGGTGATCCGGTTACGGTTGGCGAAGATCTGGAGGTCCGGCTGACTGTTAAAAACAGTGCCACCCTTGAGTACCTGATCCTGGAAGATCACCTGCCGGCCGGTTTTGAGGTGCGTCAGGCAGACCGCGACCCGCGCTATGCCAATGAGGCCTTTTACCAGGGCTGGTACGACCATAAAGAGCGCCGCGATACCCTGATGGCCTGGTTTGTGGGCTACCTGCCCTCAGGCAGCCATGAATTCCGCTTTGTGGTCTACCCGGAACTGAAAGGGAAGGTTCTGGCGCTGCCTTCGGCCATCTGGCCGATGTACCGGCCTGAGCTGCGGGGTGAAAGCAGTCCCTGGCAGGTGGAGGTACGGTAATTTCGACGGCAGCAGCTTGAGGTTTATGATTCGGGTGGTAGACTACAGATAGACTGTTGGCCAAAGGGCCATCAGATATCACGGTTTGAGGAGGTCGTACCCATGCAATGCCAGTTCTGCAAGGCTCAGGTTCCAAACGGCAGCGCCAAATGTCCCCAGTGTGGTACCGCAATCCCGAATCAACCAGCGGCAGATTTTGGAGCAGCCTTCAGCAATGCAACCAATCTCTGGAAAGACAACCTTGGCGACCTGATTCTGCCCTGTCTGGTGTTCTGCCTGGTGGCCTGGGTCCCCATTGCCAATATCGGCTTCATTGCCGGGTATAACCGGTCTCTGCTTGCCTTCAAAAGAACCGGCAAAAAACCGGAGGTAGGCGATATCTTCAACTCCTGGGACTGTTTTGTAAATCTTCTGCTGTACCTCTTAATTCCGTTTGGTGCGTTTGTGGTGCTGTTTGTTGTCTCAAGCATCCTGGGGAAACTGATCGGCATTCTGGGGGCGCTGTTCGGTTTTATACTGATGCTGGCAATACCGATAGCAGCACTTGCCCTGTCACCCGGTATGTATGCCGTGATTGACAAGAACCTTGCTCCGATGGATGCCTTGAAATGGAGCATCCGTACGGTACAGAAAGATCTGGTAAACTGGCTGCTTGCCGTTCTTGTCGGCGGCATTATCGGCAGTCTTTTTGCCATTATCACACTGCCCTGGGGACAGCTGATTGTTATCAGCCAGTACGAGGCCCGCAAGGATGACTGATACGACTTCCGTCTTGTAACTGCATTTACCCATTGCCAAAACACCCAACCGGATCACGATGCCAGACCTTTTGTCCAGCATCGTGATCTGTTTTGAAGCTGTTATGTATTATCTGTCTGTGTTCCTGTATGCTGATTGCCCCTGCCTCTAACAAAACAGTTAATTACAATTTATTCATCCCAACCACTTGAGAAAATAACGGTCTGCGGTATGCTGGTTAATGCTTGGCTGCAAACAAAACTCCAGGAGAAACAGCTCGATGGCAAGCCATGAAGAAACCAAGATCGGCGACTATTTTATTCAATCCAACACCATTACCCCGGAACAGCTGACCATAGCCCTGAAGCGCCAGAGCCAGTCCAACGACAAGTTGGGATCGGTTCTATTGCAATTAGGCTATATTACAACAGAACAACTGTTGCTGTTTTTGAAGGAATGCTATCACACCCCTTCCATTGACCTATTTAATGTCTCCATTGAATCAACCGTAATCAATTCTGTTCCGCTGGACCAGATGAAACGTTTCAAGGCGGTTCCGATCATGTTCTCGCCCAAGTTGATCTTTGTAGCCATGTCTGACCCTAACAACATTGAAGCGATCAATGAGCTTGAATTCTCACTGGGTAAAAAGATCCAGCCGATTGCCGCGCCCAACACCCAGATCAACGCCATCATCGGCTACCTGAACCGTAAAGGCGGTAAATTGGCCGGCCCGCTGCTCGGCTCTGAGGTGGCGGCTGACGCACGCTCAAAAAACTGTACCGAGGATTCCTATACCATTGAGCAGCTGCTGCGTTTGCTGAACCAGCGCAAGGCATCAGACCTGCTGATCTCAGCCGGCCTGCCCCCCTGCCTCAAGATCAACAACGAAGTAATCCGACTGCCGTTGCCACACCTGACACCGGAAGGGGTAGAGCTGTTTGCCCAACAGATCATGACCGATGAACAGAAAGAGGAGTTTGAACAAACCGGGGAGCTGGATTTTGGGCTCCTGAAACCGGAAATCGGCAGGTTCAGAATCAACGCCTACCGCCAGCGCTCCTCCATTTCTCTGGCAGTGCGCAGCATCAACGACACTATTCCGTCATTGGCATCGCTTGGCTTTGGCAACGATCTCAATCAGTACATCATGCAGCCGGAGGGGCTGATCCTGATTGCCGGACCGACCGGGCATGGTAAAAGTACCACGGTTGCCGCCATTCTCGATGCCATCAACTCGCAGCGCAAGTGCAATATCATCTCCATTGAGGATCCGATCGAGTTCCTGCACAAGCACAAGATGAGCAACATCAATCTGCGGGAGGTGGGGCGCGACACCCGTTCTTTCAAGGAAGGACTTAAACATATCTTCCGACAGGCCCCGGACGTGATTGTGATTGGCGAGATGCGCGATGCTGAAAGCTTTGAGATTGCAATACAGGCGGCAGCGACAGGCCACCTGGTCATCAGTACGCTGCATGCCAATACCACCACCAACGCCATTGAGCGGGTGATTGAGATCTGCCCCAGCGAAAAGCAGGACCAGATCCGCTCACAACTGGCAGAAGGCCTGCTGCTCTGCATCGGCCAACGCCTGCTGCCCTCACGGGACAAGTCAAAGCGGGTGCTGGCCTATGAAAAACTGGCCATCTCAAACCGGATCAAGAACATGATCCGTGAAAACAAGTGTCACCAGATCCGCACCTTCTTCCAGCAATCCATTGATGAGTTTGTACCGCTGGACATCTCACTGGCAAACCTGATAAAGACCAGGCAGGTGAGCCTGGAAGAGGCACTTAAGTACTGTGAGAATCCTTCAGCACTCAAGATGATGAGCCAGTAAAGGAATAGTGTAATGTCCAAGGGATACCATGCCAATCAGGACCACCTGGCTGAGATCAACCGGCTGGGCAAGGACCTGGCCAAGCGGGCCGGCTTTCGCTGCGAGTGGTGCGAAAGCAAGGATGATCTGCGCCCCTGGGACCATGCTCCAAACCTGGAGCCAGCACCGGAAACCCTGGCCCTGCTCTGCGAACGCTGTCGCCAGCTGGCCGAAGGTGCTGCTGCCGATCCCAACGAACTGCACACCCTGCGCAACGCGCTCTGGTCTGATATCCCGGCAGTGGCTGAAGGGGTGGCGCTGGTGCTGATCCGTTCCCGACAACCATGGGTACGGCAAGCGATTGAAGAAAGCCTCATCGAAGACGCGACAAAGTCCCGCCTACTGGCCCTTTTCCAAACGCACTAACTGCATGAAAGACTAGCCCCGCAGCCTCAAAACGTGTTATAGAAAAAACTTTCAAACAAACTGCATACATTTTTCACACAGGAGCATCCCATGCCTAAATTCATTGAAGGCAATCTTGACGCTAAAGGCCTTACCTTTGGTATTGTGGTCAGCCGTTTTAACAGCTTCATCTGCGAGCGTTTACTGGAGGGGGCGATTGATGCACTGGTACGTCACGGCGCCACTGAGGCCGATATTACCGTAGCCCGTATCCCCGGCGCATTTGAGATCCCTCTGGCAGCCAAGACCATGGCGGCGTCACAGAAGTTTGATGCGGTGATCTGCCTGGGTGCTGTCATCCGTGGTTCCACCCCCCATTTTGAGTATGTCTCTTCAGAGGTATCAAAAGGCGTTGCTTCGGTATCACTGGACAGCGGCATTCCGGTTGCCTTTGGCGTGCTGACGGTTGACACCATTGAGCAGGCGGTTGAGCGGGCCGGCACCAAAGCGGGCAACAAAGGCTTTGAGGCTGCGGTTACCGCCATTGAAACTGTTAACGTCATCAAGGCGCTGAAATAAGATGGGACTTCGACGCGAAGGACGCGAGCTGGCACTGCAGATGCTCTACGCACAGGATACCCTGCAAGGCAATCTGAGAGAGACCCTGCGGGGCTTCCGCGAAGGGGTTGAAACCGGAGAGCGGACACGGGAATTTGCCGAGACTCTGGTGCAAGGGGTAATGGATCACCGTGCGGCGATTGACCAGGCAATTCTTGCCCGCTCCAAAAACTGGGCGCTGACCCGTATGCCGCGGGTTGATCTGAACATCATGCGGATGGCCGCCTACGAACTGATGTTTAAGCGGGATATCCCCAAGAAAGTCAGCATTAACGAGGCGATCGAGATCGCTAAAAAGTACGGAGACAAAGAATCTCCCGCCTTTGTGAATGGCATCCTTGATGAACTGGAGGCCTGTCCAAAGGATGAGGAGCAGGGTGAATAACGCATGAGTGACATTAAAGTAGGATTGATCGGGTTTGGTAACATCGGTGCAGGTGTGGTTCGGCTGCTGCAGGAAAACGCGCAGACCGTACAGCAGAAAGTGGGGAGCAGTATCATCCTGAAGCGGATAGCAGATCTTGACATCACCAGCGATCGCGGTGTTGCCGTTGACCCTGCCATGCTGACCACTGATGTGCATGAAATCTTTAACGACCCGGAAATCAGCATTGTGATTGAGCTGATCGGCGGCTACGAACCGGCCAAGAGCTTTGTTCTGAAGGCTATTGAAGCCGGCAAGCATGTGGTCACTGCCAACAAGGCCCTGCTGGCACTGCATGGTGATGAGATCTATGCTGCTGCCGCCCGCAAAGGGGTAGAGGTCCAGTTTGAGGCAGCGGTAGGCGGCGGCATTCCTGTGTTGTCAGCCATCAAGGGCAATCTGTCCGGCAACCGCTTCAGCTCGGTCTTCGGCATCATGAACGGCACCTGTAACTATATCCTGACCCGCATGACCCAGGAAGGTGCTGATTTTGAGGACGTACTCAAAAGTGCCATGGAACTTGGCTACGCAGAACCGGATCCCACTTTTGATATTGAAGGGGTTGATACGGCCCACAAACTGGCAGTGCTGGCCTCGCTCTGTTTCGGCACCAGAATCGACTTCAACGCCATTCATACTGAAGGGATCACCGCCATCTCCGGCATTGATATCCGCTTTGCCGAACAGTTCGGCTACCGGATCAAACTGCTGGCGATTGGTAAGCTGACTGAAGACAACCAGCTTGAGGTACGGGTCCACCCCACCATGATCCCGCTGCGCAATCCTCTGGCCGATGTGAACGGCGTCTTTAACGCCATTCATCTGACCGGCGACTTTGTCGGGCCGGTACTGTTCTACGGCCGGGGAGCCGGTCAAAACCCGACCGCCAGCGCCATTGTGGGGGATCTTGTTGCCCTTTCACGCAGCATCTGTGCCGGCGTACAGAACCGCAGATCTACGCCGCTGGGTTTTCAGGACACCAGTATCACCACCCTGCCGCTTAAGCCGATGGAAGAGATTGTTACCAGCTTCATGCTGCGCTTTACCGCCCAGGATCAACCGGGCGTACTGGCCGGTATTGCCGGTGTGTTGGGTAAAAACGGTATCAGCATCGAATCAATGGTGCAGACCGCCCGACACAATGGCGGGCAGGCCGTACCGATTGTAATCAAGACCCACGAGGCCCGCGAAGGGGCAATTCGTGCAGCCCTGGCAGAGATCGACAGCTTTGACTTTATCAGCGAAAAGAGCCGATTGATCAGAATCGAAGATAATTTGGAATAGGAGCAATCAACATGCAGACCAAGATAATACTGCCTGAAGACAAATTACCGACCCAGTGGTACAACATCATCCCTGACCTGCCAGGGCCGCTGGCACCGGTCATCTCCCCCCGTACCGGAGAGCCGGTCACCCCTGAAGAACTGCTGGCCATATTTCCGCCTGCCATCCTTGAACAGGAGATGTCCAACCAGCGCTGGATTGATATCCCTAAACAGGTGCGTGATATCTACACCATGTGGCGTCCCTCCCCCATGTTCCGGGCACACCGTCTGGAAAAGGCACTGGGCACACCGGCCAAGATCTATTACAAGTACGAAGGGGTATCCCCGGCAGGCTCCCACAAGCCTAACTCTGCCATCCCCCAGGCTTTTTACAACAAGCAGGCCGGAATCAAGCGTCTGGCCACCGAGACCGGTGCCGGTCAATGGGGCAGCTCCCTGTCGCTGGCCTGTTCCCTGTTCGGTCTGGAATGCACGGTCTACATGGTCAAGGTTTCCTACTTCCAGAAGCCGTACCGCAAATCAATGATGCAGATGTGGGGGGCCACGGTGCATGCCTCCCCCTCTGAAATGACCGAGGCAGGCCGCGCAGCCCTGGCAGAAAACCCGGATTCAAACGGCAGTCTGGGGCTGGCTATTTCTGAGGCGGTGGAGGATGCAGCTACTCACGGTGATACCAACTACGCTCTGGGCAGTGTGCTGAACCATGTCTGTATGCACCAGACCGTTATCGGCCTGGAGGCGATTGAACAGATGAAGCTGGTTGGGGATTATCCTGATGTTGTTATCGCCTGCTGCGGCGGCGGCTCCAACTT
>DAIQQT010000431.1:0-1667 GCA_036786685.1 Trichlorobacter sp. | reverse complement strand
ATGACAGTAAGACGAATGGGATACAGTTTGGTTCTGAATGTATTTATGCGCGATATGTTTCAGGTCGTTCAACGGCTGCAGGATCCGGGTCTTATAGGGAGTGTGCGAGGAACTAATCAAGAGGAAACAACCCTTGTTGCAAATCATTATACGATTTTAAATGCAAAGAACCTGTCATTCTACACGAGAGATCAGTCCCGCCGGGTATTATATTCTGAAGTCATGAGCAACAAAATTGATATGAAGGCACCCACCCTCAGCCATACAGAATTTGAACGTCAATCGGGGATTATTCTTCTCCGGCATCAAAAAACAGTTCAAGAGTTCAAGAGCAGGCTTGATAAAGCAATTTCAGAGGCAATGCACAGTACCCGCACATAATCAGTGGGTAAAGTCAGCTCATTTTACATCTAAGTTAAACAGGCAAAAGGAGGCACCATGGAACAGAACAGCGAGGCAAACCTTGATAAGTAAACAGGACAGATACCGTGGGGCATTGGTTGGCTTTCTGGTGGCAGAGAGCCTTGGCAGTACCACCGAATTCATGACTCAGTCAGAGATAAAGGCTCAGTATGGGGTGCATCGTGAAATCATCGGCGGAGGTGTCTTTGATTGGCCAAAAGGCTCCATTACCGATGACGGGGATATGACCCTCTGTGTAGCCCGGTCACTGGTTGAGTGCGGTGACTACAACCTTCAGGATATCGTCAACAGATTCGTGGACTGGTACAACAGCGACCCCGTTGACATGGGAAGCACCGTAAGGACAGGACTTAACCGGTATATCCGCAAAGCAGAACTTCAGCGCCCCTATGCTGATGACCAGGCAGGTAACGGTGGTGTAATGCGTGAATTGCCACTCATTCTTTACTTTGCAGGTAGTCGAGACGCCATGCTGCAGGCCGTGGTTGAGCAGGCACGCCTGACACATAACCACCCAGAATCTGACAAGGGGTGCCGTTGCTATGCAGATCTGGTGGCAGCGTCATTGCTGGGGGCAGACAAATCGGCGCTGCAGACGCTTGCTAAAAAATACCCCCTGTTTCTGCTGGAGACGTACAACAACAAAGCTGGCGGCTACATCGTGGAAACCATTCGAACCGTGCTGCATTACTTTTTTAATACAGACAGTTATGAGGAGGCAGTTATCGGAGCCGTCAACCTGGGACAGGATGCCGATACCTGCGGGGCTATTCTGGGTGGTCTGGCCGGGGCTTACTACGGATATGGGGCTATTCCGCAGCGTTGGCTGGATGCATTAGACCAAGAGGTGCTGCAAGAAACACTGCAACTGGCAGATAGCTTGCTGGCCATGAAGGAGGTATCCCATGAGTGACGAACTGAAAGAGCTTATCAGCAAGGCAGACAAGGGCGATTCAGAAGCACAGCGAGAACTCATGCAGCGAGGTGATGCTGCCAGTGAGGCAGGCGACCACCAACATGCAGCTTACATGTACAAGATGGCGGCCATAGCGTACCGAATTGACGAAGCAAGGACAAGTGGTATGCTGTCAGATACTGCCCGTACCTGTGCCAGATTTGCGCAGACTATTCGATATTATGATGATTGGATCAAAAAATATACCAAGCCCGTTGCACCCAGAATCAACAGGCTCAAGCACCATAAAGGCAACTTTGATCGCCCAATTCTTACGATGTGGCGCGAT
>DAIQQT010000098.1:0-8031 GCA_036786685.1 Trichlorobacter sp. | reverse complement strand
TTCAGGGCGCTGACGGTCAATACCGGCACCTGCCAGCTTCTGCTTTTGGGCCGCAGGATATGCAGGGCGTTTTCGTACTGCTGTCGGGCCAGCGCCGTTTTTTGTTGATCGATATCAGCCTTGTTGATGATGATGGCATCGGCCAGCTCCATCACCCCTTTTTTGATCCCCTGCAGTTCATCACCGGCCGTCGCCAGTTGCAACAGCATGAAGAAATCAACCATGGAGGCAACAGTGGTTTCAGACTGCCCGACTCCGACGGTTTCGACAATGACCGTATCGTAGCCTGCTGCCTCGCAGAGCAGCATGGTCTCACGGGTGCGACGGGCTACACCGCCAAGGGTATCGCCAGCCGGCGAGGGACGTATAAAGGCATGGGGATTACGGGACAGTTCTTCCATGCGGGTCTTGTCCCCCAGAATGCTGCCGCCGGTTATCTGGGATGACGGATCAACCGCCAGCACCGCTACTTTGTGCCCCTGCCCGGTCAGATAACTGCCGAAGGCCTCAATGAAGGTACTCTTGCCGACACCCGGTACACCGGTAATGCCGATCCGTAAACTGTTTCCGGTATGAGGCAGCAGGATATCAAGCAGCTGTGCAGCTTTTTGGGCATGCTCGGGCTTCTTGCTCTCGATCAGGGTAATTCCCTTGCCCATGGCACGGATGTTCCCTTTTCGGATGTTATCGGCGAGTGTGTGAAGTTCCATTTTTAAATTCTTTAAGGTCATATTGAAACACGGAGCAACTGAGCAACAGAGAACAACAAAATCTTAAAGCTTTTGGGGGTAAACCAAAAACAAGTTTCTAGTTTTCGCCTTTCCCCTAATTCCAAGCTTTTATGATTTTTCTCCGTTGCTCTGTTGCTCTGTGTTTCAAAAAAACTTACGCCTTTTTCTTTATCGCTTCCAGGGTCTCGCGGGCTGATTTGGTGATCGGCGTGCCCGGTCCAAAGATGCAGGCTGCACCGGCAGCATACAGTTCTTCATAATCCTGACGAGGAATAACCCCGCCGCAGACCACAACGATATCAGCAGCATCAAGCTTCTTCAGCTCTGCCACCAGTTGCGGCACCAGAGTCTTGTGACCGGCAGCCAGACTGGAGACACCAATGACATGGACATCGTTTTCGACCGCCATCTTGGCGGTCTCTTCCGGGGTCTGGAACAGGGGGCCCATATCCACGTCAAAGCCGACATCAGCAAAGGCGGTGGCAATTACCTTGGCGCCACGGTCATGACCATCCTGCCCCATCTTGGCGATCAGAATCCGGGGACGGCGTCCTTCTGCCTCTGCAAAGTCATCCACCTCTTTTTTCAGGGCCGCAAACTCTTCGCTCTGTTCAAACACTTTTCCGTATACCCCCGAAACCAGCTTGATCTCTGCCTTGTGACGGCCAAAGACCTTTTCCATGGCATCAGAAATTTCACCCACCGAGGCCCGCTTGCGGGCTGCATCCACGCAGGCCTCCAGCAGGTTGCCCTCTCCGGTTTCAGCCACCCTGGTAATGGCCTGCAGGGCTGCCTGACAATCAGCCTCGTTACGCTCTGCCCGCAGCTTCTTCAAACGGGCGATCTGGGCCTCACGCACTGCAGTGTTATCAATATCCAGGGTCTCAATCGGATTTTCTTTAGCCAGCTTGTACTTGTTAACCCCGACGATCACCTCGCTGCCGATATCAATCCGAGCCTGCTTGCGTGCGGCAGATTCTTCAATCTTCAGCTTGGGCATACCGGATTCAATCGCCTTGGTCATTCCTCCCAGGCTGTTGATCTCAGCGATCAGCTTGCGTCCTTCTTCAATCAATGACGCAGTCAGACTTTCAACATAATAGGAACCGGCCAGCGGATCCACCACCTTGGTGATACCGGATTCCTCCTGAATCACCAGCTGGGTGTTACGTGCAATGCGGGCAGAATGCTCGGTGGGCAGGGCAATCGCCTCATCCAGGGCATTGGTATGCAGCGACTGGGTCCCGCCCAGCACCGCCGCCATGGCCTCGATGGTGGTACGGATCACGTTGTTGTACGGATCCTGTTCAGTCAGGCTCCAGCCAGAGGTCTGGCAGTGAGTCCGCAGGGCCAGGGAGAGCGGATTCTTGGGGTTGAATTGTGACATCAGTTCAGCCCAGAGAAAACGGGCAGCCCGCAGCTTGGCGATCTCCATGAAGAAGTTCATACCGATGGCAAAGAAGAAGGAGAGCCGGGGTGCAAACTGATCCACCTCCAGCCCTTTCGCCAGAGCCGCTTTCACATATTCAATGCCATCTGCCAGGGTAAAGGCCAGCTCCTGTACGTTATTGGCGCCAGCCTCCTGGATATGGTAGCCGCTGATGGAGATGGAGTTGAACTTGGGCATGTATTTGCTGGTATATTCAATAATATCAGCGATAATCTTCATCGAAGGGGTTGGCGGATAGATATAGGTATTACGAACCATGAACTCTTTGAGGATGTCGTTCTGGATCGTACCGGCCAGCTTGTCCTGGGAAACACCCTGTTCCTCAGCGGCCACGATGTAGAGAGCCAGGATCGGCAACACGGCACCGTTCATGGTCATGGAGACCGAGACATCAGCCAGCGGGATATCCTTGAACAGGATCTCCATATCAAGGATCGAGTCGATGGCAACACCGGCCTTACCCACATCGCCAACCACGCGAGGGTGGTCAGAGTCGTAGCCCCGGTGGGTTGCCAGGTCAAAGGCAACCGAAAGCCCTTGCTGACCAGCAGCCAGGTTGCGACGATAAAAGGCGTTGGACTCTTCTGCAGTAGAAAACCCGGCATACTGGCGCACGGTCCAGGGACGGCCGGCATACATGGTGGCCTTGGGACCGCGCAGAAACGGCGCAAAACCGGGCATGGTATCGATGTTTTCCAGCTTTTCCAGATCAGCCCGGGTATAGAGCGGCTTGACCGCTATCCCTTCCGGCGTATCCCAGGTTAACGGGGCAGTGGTTTCTTTCTTGATCTCTTTGGCAGCCAGTTTTTCCCAGTCTGCGGTCGTTTTCTTATCAAATGTGGCCATGACAGTTACCTCGCTTGTAAGCAGTAAAGGCTCCAGATAGCGACACCTGGAGCCTTTTGAAGTGAAAACAGCAGATCATGAAACACGGAGCAACTGAACAACAGAGGGAAAGGCCACAACAAAATCTTTTAACAAGGGTTAACCCAAATCTTTAAGACTTTTTTCTTTAATCTTTTCTCCGTTGCTTTGTTGCTCTGTGTTTCAAAAATCTGCAATCTACAGCACCGCTTTCAGGTACGTAGCGGTACGCTCACGTTTTTCCTTTTCAACCAGGGCCGGATCCACCTCAACAAACTTCTCATCCGGAGTGATCTTGAACAACGGCTGTCCCTTCTGAACAATAGTACCGTCGCCGCCTTCCATAATGATCTTGTCAATGGTACCGGAGAACGGTGCCCGGATGGTGTTGAACATCTTCATAACTTCGATGATGTAGAGCGGCTGATCCTTCTCAAAGTGCATTCCCTCAGTTACAAAGGGAGGCAGCCCCGGCGCTTCCTGACCATAGTACATACCACCGCAGACCGCAACAATCTCGTCCGCCTTGGTGGCTGGCGGCGGCACCAGCACCTTCTTCATACGGGCCTGCAGGTCCAGATCGGTCAGGTAATCAGGGATCACCACCTCCAGATCGTCTTGCACTTTCATATCCCAGAATCTGGTATTTTCACCAATCAGGAACAGCATGCCCAGCAGCTCACGACCGACCTCAAAGCCGTAATTGGCTGAACGGATCTGATCCCACATCTCCTGATCAAAGCCACCCTGCGGTTTGTCTTTGTGCAGGATCTCGTTCAGCTTGTCATATTCGTCCTTGTGCAGGCCGAAATGCTCACGGATCTTACGTGAGAAATCAAGCCCTTGCTGGAGCAGTTCATTGTCATGATCCCAGATAATCTCGGCAGCCGGCTTGTGGGGACGGTAATCCATATGCAGGTAGTCATAGGTATCACGCAGCACGCCCAGCGGGTTACGCAGCCAGACCACCTTGCCTTTTTCGATCTTGAAGTTCTTGGTATTGACTGACAACCAGCCGGACAGCAGATGGGGATCATCCAGCAGACGTTCCATCGGACGGGTGATCAGGGTGCCTTTGCGATCCAGCAGGGCGGACATGTTCTTCAGCTCTTTTGCCAATACATCCGGCTGATCGCCGAACTGTTCGGTTACCAGCTTGGCATAATGCTTCTTCATCTGGAAGAAGGCATAGACCACATCCAGCTTGTTGGCCTCTTCCTTCAGGGTACCCACCAGGGTCAGGTACGGCACCACAAAACGGGTGGTTGGCTTGGCCATGACATTGCGGCCCAGGAACCAGTTGACCAGACCGTAGTGGAATTCTAGGTTGGTGGCCAGTGAACTGCCCCGCAGGGTGGTGCTGCGCAGCACCTCGGACAGGCGCTCGTAGCTGCAGAGGCGATCCTCACCCTTGGTCAGCAGCAGGGCGATGTTGGAGTCATAGGCACCAGCCACCTTGTACTTCATGAACTGGTTGGTGTCGGGGTTCAGCATGCTGATTCCCTGGTCATCCCGCACCTCGCCCTTGATCGGCTTGGACCAGTAACGGATCATACCGCCGGCATGGGGAGAGAGGGAGGCATCAGTGGCGTTGAGGCGCGCCTCAACCGAGGCATTGAAGCGCACAATCCGTTCCGGCTTGGGCAGACGCTGCTTGTGCTCTGCCAGCAGGGCCATCGCCTCTACCAGCGACTCAACGATGAAGAAGTCGTTCTTATCCTTGGGGTTGGTGAACTTCAGGGAATAGCAGAGCTCGGTTACCCGGTGCTCCACCTGAATCCGGGTGTTGACCTCCATAAAGTAGTGGCGGTCACGGTCCACAATACATTCAAAGGTGGAGGCAGAGTCCAGACCAACGGCCTGACCAAAACGGGCTGACTCCTCTTCCATCCGCTGCAGCACCTTCAGATCAGACTCAAGTGCGGCAACTTCCTCTTTTTTCTTCTCTGCCTTGGCCTTGGCAATGGCAGCGATCAAGCCTTCCTGGGTAACTGACACCTCAAGCAGCTTCTGCTCATGCATCTGCAGGGAGCAGTCACGACCGCCAAGGGAGATGCACCAGTCACCGTTACCCAACAACTGGATCTCATTGTGGCGGGTCTGCTCGATGTTCAGCTCGATCAGGACGTTTTTGTTATCGCCCACGCCGTTGGCCTTAACCTCCTGCAGTACCTCGCGCACCATGGCAGGGGCCTCGGCAGCAGCCTTGGCAATCGCCTTTTCGTCGGCATTCTTTGTTCCCAGCAGCGAGGCACCCAGAATCCGCTGTCCCTTGCCACCGCCGCCGCCAATCGCCTTGAGACGGAAACGGCTCTGGGGATACTTGCGGAACAGTTCAGCAACCTCTTCCTGCACCTGGGCGCACAGCTCTTCAATACTGTACAGATCGATCCCCTTGGCATAGGAGGTCATCAGGATATGATCAGCCAGGGCCTCAAGGGACAGTTTGGCATCTTTCAGGACCTTGGGATCACACTCCAGCCCTTCAGCCTTAACCAGGGCCAGCAGTTTTTCTCGGCTATCATGCTTCTTGACCAGGGTACGGGCGGTAACGTTATCGACACCGGGGGTAACCGAGACGTTCACCTGCAGGGCGGTCCGCTTGGCTTCGTCCTTTTTACCGGCCCGGGCCTGGGTTGCAGCACAGGGGCCGATAAACTTGAGACCGGCCTTTTCAATGGCAGCCACAAACTCTTCATCTTCCGCCATAAAACCGTAACCGGCAAAGATGGAGTCATAGCCGTTATCTTTGGCAATGCCGATGATCTGGTTGATCCGCTCAACCCGCTCTTCCTTGCTGGCACCGGAATAATCAGGTACCCGGTGAACCCGGTTTGAATCGGTCAGCTGGCGCAGTTCAGGGGCCAGGGCATTGGGGTAGACAATGGAGTCTTTCTCTGAGAGCAGGATGCCGTAGTGGCTGATCCCCATTTCCTGATAGACATCCATGGCTTCCTTGCGGATCGGACCACGGCAGACAATCAGCGGCTTCAGCTCTTCACAGGAAAAAGAGCGGACCCACTCGGATGAAGACTTGCTCAATCGGCGATCCCGGTGAATCAGGGGGTTATGCTTGTAGTAGTCGGTCTGAGGCATGGGCTTATATCTCCAATTTTATTGAAATCTTTTTGAAACACAGAGCAATTGAGCAACAGAGGGAAAGAAAAAATCTTTTGAAATTGATTTAAAAAAATCTATTAAGATTTTAAGTTTTTGTTTTTCTCCGTTGCTCTGTTGCTCCGTGTTTAGAAACAATATTCAGCCGTTAGTGGAACTCGCGCTGGATCGCCTGCATCGGGCCGGGCTTATAGTGCCGCAGCAGGAAGTTCATGTTCTCGCCCAGTACCTTACGCAGGTCGGTAGGCATGACCAGCGATGAGATGGAGCCCAAAGCCAGACCTTCCTTCGGATTCATCAGCTCTTTTTCATAGCGCAGGTTCAGGGCAGCCTCTTCAATCCTCAGCCAGTCAGCCACATCCTTCTCGGCATCCTTGGTGGCTTCGCCAGCATCCATACCGGCGGCAACCCGCTCCTGAACACCGGACTTGACCTTGTCCTTAACCGCGCCACGCAGCTTGCGCAGTTCATCCTTATAGACAAACTCCTTACCGGCCGGTCCCATAACCGCCAGACGGGTAGTGGGCAGCGCCAGCACCAGATCAGCACCGGTGGGGTAGTTGTTGTAGGAGGCATAGGCCCCGCCGTAGGCATTCCGGATGATCAGCAGGATGCGAGGGGTGCGGATATCAACAATGGAATCCAGCATGGCCCGACCAGCCTGAACAATGCCGCGTGACTCCTGCTCACGACCGGGCAGGAAGCCGGTGGTATCTTCCATAAAGATCATAGGAATGTTGTAGATGTTACAGAACCGGTTGAAACGGGCGATCTTGTAGGCGGAATCCACCGAGATCTGGCCCGAAGCAACTGCTGAGTTGTTGGCCACAAAGCCGACCACGTTACCCCCCAGGCGGCCAAAGGCGGTCACGGCCTCACGGGCACGGTCCGGCTGCATCTCAAAATAGTCACCATGGTCACAGATCTGCTGGATCATGATCGAGACATCAAACGGGGTGTTGAAGCCGGTGGGAGAGTTAAAGGCCTTTTTCAGCAGGGTATTGATCTCCCAGGTCTTACGATCCAACGGATCGCTGGTCTGACGAAAACGGGGAGCAACACTATTGTTATCAGGCACATAGGAAAGCAACTGCAGGGCAGCACGCAGCGCGCCGACCTCGTCCTCAACCGTCAGGTCAGCCACACCGGAGGCGCCATGCACCTTGGGTCCGCCCAGATCTTCCGGGGTGACATCCTCACCCAGCACCGACTTGACCACGCCTGGTCCGGTCAGACCGAAGAAGGTGTCATTGGGCTGAATCACAAAGCTGCCCTGGCGGGGCAGGTAGGAACCACCACCGGCGTTGAAGCCGAACATACACATAATGGAAGGAACCACGCCGCTGATCTTGCGCAGGGCGGTAAAGGCCTCGGCATAGCCGTCCAGACCACCCACACCGGCAGGCACAAAGGCGCCGGCAGAGTCGTTCATACCGATAACCGGAATCCCTTTTTCGCCAGCCATCTGAAACAGCAGAGCCAGCTTGCGGCCGTTGGTGGCATCAATGGAACCGGCACGTACGGTAAAGTCATGTCCATACAGTGCCACGTCACGACCATTCACATTCAAAATGCCGGTTACCAGCGAGGCACCGTCAAGGTTTTTGCCCCAGTTCTGGAACAGGACATTGGGTTCTTTCTCGGTTAATACCTTAATCCGCTCCCAGACGGTCATCCGCTTCTTGAAATGCTGCTTTTCAATCTGGGCAATACTGACCGACTTGATCGGTCGCTGAATCAGGTCATGACCTTCCTTCATCGCCTCTTCATAGCCGCCCTTCTTGCCGGGAATTTCGCCGGGAATGGTAAATTCAACGGTTTCCGGTGGGGCAAACGGGTTCTTCAGTGAGGGCTTGATCGCTTTCTTGG
>DAIQQT010000097.1:0-8033 GCA_036786685.1 Trichlorobacter sp. | reverse complement strand
CAAAGATTGACTGATAGTAGGCTGCCTTCATCTTGCCATACACGCCGACAGCATCAAATACATCCCTGGGGTTGCCGATACCGAAGTCAAAGTTTGCCAGGGCTGCTGCTCCCCACTTTTTAGCGCTTTGGAAGGCATTCTGGGTGATGGTGACATTCTTCTTTGCCTCTTGCATCTCCAGCCAGGCTTTTTGTGTCTGCAAAGGGATATAGCTGTCAGCGTAGGACTTGGTGCTGGAAAGTCGATTCAGCTGAGCCTGCTCGGCAGCAACCTTTGCGGCGGTAATGCCGAAATCAAGGTGCCATTTCAGCCCCAGAGCCACGCCGCCGTAGGTATGCTGAAAGGTATCGCTGATATAGGGGTTCTTGATCCGGTCCCGGTTGTCTGCGTAGGCCCAGGAAACCATGCCAGCCAGAAAAACATCAGGGTAGTAGTTTGCCTTGGCAGCCTCGACCAGTGCTGTACGGGCTGCCATGCCCTCTGCAAGTTGTTTGAATTCTGGGCGTTGCAGTCGTGCCCGTTCAATGACGCCGCTTAACTCTGGAATGGTGTCGTTGGGAAGCTCCAGCCGTTCAGACGCCACCGTGACATCTACATTGTCGGCCAGCCCAAGTCGAGCCTTCAATGCGGCAGTTGCCAACTGTTCACCTTTGAGCGCCTCTTCCATGTACTTGTTGATCTCACCTGAATAGGCGTCAATTTTATAGAGATCCATCGGATCACCGGAATCAGACTCTTTGTCGATCAGCTCTTGTATCTTTTTTTTGCCCTGCAGCATGTATAACTGCAGTTCTGCAATCACACTTTGCATCTCACGGGCCAGCAGCACGCTGTAATAGTATTTCTTGACCTCAAGGGCAACTTCATTCCCTTTTTGTTGTTTTTTTGCCTTGTCAACTTCAGTGCCGTGGGTGGCGGCCTTCATGTTTTCACTGATCTTGCCAAAGGTCCAGAGCGGCTGGGTGACCAGGATATCAGTGCTGGCAAACCAGGTCAGGTCACGGATGCTGAATGCCTTGTTGGTGTTGATGGTGGGGCTGATATCCTCACGCTTGGCTCCGGGGGCCGGACCGAAAAGTGACATGACGTTGACTTGGGGGTAGCGATATGATTTTGCTTCGTCAAGTTTGCTGCTGGTGAGGGCAAGGTCAGCCTGGGCTTCACCAATTTCCGGCGCTGCCTGCAGGGCGGTGCTGATGCAGGACTCAAGGTCCAGTACCAGCGTCGTATGGCCGGGACTTCCGGCCAAGGCGGCTGAAGCCGCCAACAGGGTGGTGAAAAGTGCTGTAAGCGGTAATCGCATAAACCGTTTCATTGTTTTCTATGCTCCTAATCTACTTTGCCGTGGATAAATTTACTTACCAGTTCTTCGATATCAATGGCTGATTCTGTTTCACGAATTCTGCCGCCATTTTTCAACTGTTGGTCAGAGCCACCCGGCTTCAGTTTGATAAATTTATCACCAATAATGCCGCTGGTCCGGACAGAGGCGATCACATCGTCAGTAATCTTGATGCCATCTTTGATTTTCATGGTTACTTCTGCCTGATCACCACTGGCGTTTGAGAGCCCGATCCGCTCGACCGAGCCGATTTCAACACCGGCCAGCTCAACACGTGCGCCAGGCTTGAGCCCGGAAACTGAATCAAAGCGTGCCGAGATACGGTAATTATTGCCGCCAATCAGTTCCATCTTGCCCAGTTTGATGGACAGGTAGCCCAGGCAAAGGATGCCGATCAGCATGAAGATACCAACGACGAGTTCAAGTTTTGCGCTGTTCATGGTTATGCAACTCCGCTATTGATCGGCCCATTAAGGCTGCCGCTGATAAATTGCCGTACAACCGGATGTTCTGAGTTTTGAATCTCGTCCGGTGTACCAAATTGCAGGATTTCTCCCCGGTACAGCATGGCGATATGGTGTGCCACTTCAAAGATATCCGGGATGTCATGGGAAACGATGACGGCGGTAAAGCCGAATTTCTCCTGGGTCTCTTTGATCAGCTGGTGAATGGCGCGCCGGATGACCGGGTCCAGTCCCGTGGTTGGCTCGTCAAACAACACAATCTGTGGCTGTAAAAGCAAAGCACGTGCCAGTCCGACCCGTTTTTTCATCCCGCCTGACAACTCATCTGGATATTTATGGTTAACGTTTTTCAGGCCAACTTCCTGTAACGCTACCGCCACCCGATCTTCAATCTCGCTACGGCTTAAAGCGGTTTTCTCTTCAAGGGGGAAAGCCACATTTTCATACACGGTCATGGAGTCAAACAGTGCTGCATTTTGAAACACCATGGCAAATTTTTCCCGCACCTGATTGAGTTGTGAGCGGCGCAGTCCCACGATGCTCGCGCCTTCCACCAGCACATCACCTTGGTCGGGCTGGAGCAGTCCGATCATATGCTTTAACATGACGCTCTTGCCCTCGCCGCTGGGGCCGATCACGGCGGTGGTCTTACCGACAGGTATGGTCAGGTTCAGGCCGTTCAGGACGGTCTGACTGCCAAAGCTTTTATGGACATTGATAAGTTCAATCATAGCAGTATTGAGGTCAGGAAGTAGTCCCAGACCAGGATCAGGACTGAAGTCAGCACCACCGATTCCGTGGTTGCTCTGGAGACGCCTTCGGCGCCGTGCCCGGCGTAATAGCCTTTGTAGCAGCCGATCCAGGCGATAATAATGCCAAAAGAATAGGATTTCACAAAACCGGAGTAGACATCTTTCCACTCAACGGACTTATACATTTCACTGAAGTAGGCACCGGGATTCACCCCCAGCAGCTTGACCCCCACCAGCCAGCCACCGTAAATGCCCACCACATCAAAGATGGCACAGAGCAGAGGCATCGAGATCATGGCAGCTATAAACTTTGGAGAGATCAAATACTTGTAAGGGTCAAGGGCCATGGTCTCCAGGGCATCAATCTGCTCGCTGATCCGCATAATACCGATCTCGGCAGTGATGGCTGAGCCTGCACGGCCGGTTACCATCAGGGCCGAAAGCACCGGTCCCAGTTCGCGGATCAGGGAAAGGGCTACGGCGGTGCCCAGCATCCCCTCTGAACCAAACTTGGTCAGGGTGTAGTAACCTTGCAGCCCCAGTACCATGCCGGTGAAGGCGGCGGTCAGCACAATCACAAACAGTGATTTTGCACCAATAAAGCTGATCTGTTTCAGCACATGCACCGGTCGTCCGGGGCGGCGCAGCAGAGAGTACAGGGCATAGGCCAGAAACTGTCCACTATTGCCCAGCTCTTGCACCAGCTTGAGGGTCCTGCGGCCTATGGCTTGCAAAAAGTTGGTCATCTGTCTTTACGGGTGCCTTTAGATGATTTTAAGCGACTGAATACTATAGAAGGAAGTTGCGGTGTTGTAAAGTGATAGGATTATAGCTCTTTAAGTTTTCCGTTTGATCTGATCAAAAAACAGTGTCCACGCCAGTTGACGCGATTTCCGGCAAAAGCCAGCAGCCAGGTGCCAAAGGCCAGCAGGTCTCGCAGGGGGAGTAGCCAGCTCCATGCAGGCAGTAGGTTATCACGGACGTAGCAGCGGCTGAAACAGGTGGTGACAGTCAGTCTGGTCAGATACAGCAGGCAGATGGCAGACAGTGCCATCTGCGGCGGGCCGCTCAGCAGGGCAGCAATGATGGCCAGTCCCGGCAATGTAATGCCGGATGCCAGATAGCCGCCGGTCCGGCTGACCCGCATGGTGCGTGCCCAGCGCAGCTGGCGGGTGAGGATTGAGGATAGGCTCTCCGGTTTCAGCATGCTTTCCACGAACTGATGGTCAAGCACCAGCTGCCAGCCAGCGCGATGGATCTGGTTGCCCAGCTGGTAGTCGTCAGCCAGGTAGTCCACCAGCGCCTCCAGTCCGCCAATATCCTGCAATGCCTGTCTGCGGAAGGTCATGGCAGCCCCCAGGGCAAAGGAGAGTCCTTCCAGCTTCAGGGCGGTCACCACATTGGGGACCATCTCAGAGGTAAAAGCCAGTGCCTCAAAGGCGGTGACCGTGCCATGTACGTTTGAGCTGCGGTAGGGGGAGGTGACCAGGCCAACATCCGATCTGCTGAAATGTGCGGTGACTGACTGCAGAAATGTTGGTTCTACCCTGATATCGCTGTCGCAGATCATCAGCAGATCATGCTTTGCCTTGGCAAAGCCGTTGATCAGATTGGAAACCTTGTAATTGGGGCCGTGGATGGTCGGATCAATGTTCAGGCAGATATCAAGCTGAGGAAAATCAGTCATCAGCTGCTGAATAACGGCAATGGCCGGGTCATCGGCCGCAGCCACGCAAAAGATCAGTTGCAACGGTGCAGCATAGTCCTGTGTACAGAAGGAGGCAAAGTTTTCATAGCTACCCTCATCCATTCCTTTGACCGGCTTCAGGATGGAGATTGCTGTTTCCGGGCCTTTGGTTCTGGGCCTTTGGCCTTTAAAAAAATCTCGGCCGCACCACAACGTCAGCAGTGAATAGATGGTTGCAGGAAGTACTGCCAGAAATGGTACCAGGTTAGCGGGCATTGGGGGCTCTTCCGTCTTGAATCAGCAGGCAGAATGGTGCATCAGAGCTGACGTTCAGCTGCCCCATCCGCCAGACAAAATAGCTGCGTGAAGAAAGGGCCGTGGCCCATTCCTGTACTGCTGTTGCCTCCAGGTCGCCACCAGCATGGCCTGGGTAGCAGGTGATCAGCACCAGGCCTGCCGGTGCCAGTAGTTGTAGTGCTGCCTCCAGGGCGGTCAGGGTGGTGGCAGTGCAGGTGGCAACCTCCCGAGGTGCGCCAGGCAGCCAGCCCAGATTAAAGACAACCCCATGCAGTGGTGGTTCCACCAGTTCCAGAATCCGTTCATGGCCGGCATGCAGCAGGGATACCCGTTGTTGCAGGTTCTGCTCTGCCAGGCGTTGGCCTGTGCGGTCAAGGGCTTCCTGCTGGATATCAAAGGCCCAGACATGGCCGGTCTCCCCAGCCAGTTCAGCCAAGAGCAGGGTGTCCTTGCCATTGCCGCAGGTGGCATCAGCGACCCGGTTGCCGGGTTGAATAAAGCGGCGCAGTAGCAGGTGGCTGAGTGGGACCGGTCCACGCAGGGCAGGGTATGGGGACAGATGATCTGACATGGGCAGGCAGGGTAGCAAACTCATCGGCCAGCTGCCAACAGGTTTGTTTGCGATGAGTGACTCTTCGTGGTAGAGAAAGCATATGATCAAGCAATTCAGTGTGACCAAAGAAATGAACGGGCAACGTCTTGATGAGACCCTGGCGCAGTTGGCCGCGATCAGTAAGGGTGAGGCACGACGGATTATTGACCGGGGTGGCTGTGCAGTGAATCAGGCCATGGTGCGGGTTGCTTCCCGTAGCGTGAAGGCTGAAGATCAGCTGACGGTTGGTTTTATGGAACAGGGCAGGTTCAAAGAGCTGCTGCTGCCGCCTGAGGCAATTGTCTATCAGGACAAGGACCTGCTGGCAGTTAATAAACCCTCTGGTGTTGCCAGCCAGCGTACCCCCTACCAGCTGAAAGGGACGCTGGAATACTGGGTTGCCGAAGAGTTTGCCCGCCAGGGAATCAAAGAACCGGTGCGGGTGGTGCATCGACTTGACCGGGGGACATCGGGGCTGATGCTGTTTCCCAAGCATCGTCAGGCAGCGGCCTGGCTGTCTGAGCTGTTCAAACAAGGTGAAATACAGAAGCGTTATCTGGCGCTGGTTGCTGGGGAGCCGGTCGAACAGCACTGGTCAGCCGATGGGCCGATCGGCAAACTGGGCAGTGCGCGCTGGGGGATTATGCCGGAAGGCCGGGCAGCCCTGACTGATTTTCGTCTGCTTGCTGCTGCAGGGGGGGGGGCATTGGTTGAGGCGTTTCCTCGTACTGGCCGTACCCACCAGATACGTGTGCATCTTTCAGTCGCTGGCTTGCCGATTGTGGGGGATGCTACCTACGGCGGATTGGTGGCTGAGAGGCTGATGCTGCATTGTGTTGGATTGCAGTTTGCCGGGCGGCATGGACAGGTCTGCAACCTGGAGGCGCTACCGGACAGCTCGTTTATTGCCCGCTGTGGTCTCTGCTGGGGCGCGGTCAGCAAGGTGTAAAAAGTTCTTTGCAGGCCCCACTGCTTTATGGTACGGTTCCGAACTCACAGCTGACACATCTGAATCAAAATTTCCTTAGATCGAACAATAGGTTATGTCGAAAATTATCTGCATTGCAAATCAGAAAGGTGGCGTGGGTAAGACCACTACCGCCATCAACCTCGCTGCTGCGCTGGCTGCTGCTGAGCGGCCAACCCTACTGGTGGATATTGATCCCCAGGGGAATGCAACCAGTGGTGTCGGGGTTGATAAGACCCAATTGCAGCACTCGGTCTATGATCTGCTGATTAACGATGCAGATCCGGCATCATTGGTGGTTGATACCGGGCACCCGTATCTGCACATCCTGCCAGCCACGGCTGATCTTGCCGGTGCTGAACTGGAGCTGGCCACTGAGACCGGGCGTGAGCAGAAGCTGAAGAATGCCTTGTCTCAGTTGCTGGAGTGCTACCAGTACATTCTGATTGACTGCCCTCCGTCATTAAGCCTACTGACCGTGAACGCCATGACAGCGGCGGATACGGTGTTGATACCCTTGCAGTGTGAATTCTATGCAATGGAAGGGCTGTCACAGATCCTTAATACTATCCGTCTGGTGCAAAAAGGGCTGAATCCCCGCATTACAATTGAAGGTATTTTGTTGACCATGGCCGATGCCCGTAACCGTTTGTCCAAGGATGTAGAGGATGAAATCCGGACTCACTTCCCCAAAGAGGCCTTTGAGGTGGTCATCCCGCGTAACGTGCGGCTTTCAGAGGCCCCCAGTCATGGTAAGCCAAAAATTTATTATGATATTACCTCCAAGGGTGCCATCGCCTATCTGCAGCTGGCCCGTGAGCTGATCCAGCGGGAGGTGACCAATGCTTAAAAAAGGTGGTCTGGGCAAAGGCATGGCAGCGCTGCTGCCGGTGATGTCGGTTGCCGAGGATAAAAGCTATTTTCTCTGTCCGATCGAGCAGATCAGGCCCAACCGGAACCAGCCCCGCAAGCAGTTTGCGCAAGACAAGCTGGAGGAGTTGGCATCATCAATCCGTGAAAAAGGGATTATTCAGCCGCTGGTAGTCACCAAAAAGGATGGCTACTACGAGATTATTGCCGGTGAGCGTCGCTGGCGTGCCTCGCAAAAGGCCGGGTTGCGCGAACTGCCGGTGGTGATTCGTGAGGCCAGTGAAGATGCGGTCATGGAACTGGCGCTGATTGAGAATATCCAGCGTGAAGACCTGAACGCGATTGAAGAGGCCCAGGCCTATAAGTCGCTGGTTGAACATTTTGGCATCTCCCAGGATGAGGTGGCAAAACGGGTTGGCAAGAATCGTACAACGGTCACCAATGCGTTGCGTCTGTTGCGCTTGCCGGATGAGATTCAGAAGGATGTGGTAGAAGAACGGCTCTCCATGGGGCATGCCCGGGCCTTGCTGGGGCTTGAAAGTGAAGAACTGGTCCAGAAGGCACGCCATGAAATTCTGCAGAGAATGCTGAGTGTCCGGGCCACCGAAGAGTTGGTCAACAAACTTAAGCGGGGCGTGCGGGTTGCCCAGAAGCCGGCTCGTCAGCCAGACCTGCTGATGGTCTCCCTTGAGGAGCAACTGCAGAAACAGTTTCAGACCAGGATTGCCATTCGTCGAAACAGTGGTGGCAAAGGTGCGCTGGAAATCCACTTCAATTCGTCGGATGAGTTGACGCGCATTATTGATCTGCTGCAGTCGTAACCTGTTGCTACAACAAAATAGCTGCTTTTTTTGGTTGACAGTCCGTGTTTAACCATGATAGCTAACCAGCGTTTACGCCTGACTATTCAGTCAGGTTTGTTTTTGTGGGATACAGTATACAATTCACCGTAGGTTAAGGGGTAGGCCGTGATCAATCTCGATCTCGCATTTGCTGTCCAGATTGTAAACTTCGGACTTCTGGTTCTTGTTCTGAATATCTTTCTGTACAAGCCGATCAGGG
>DAIQQT010000096.1:0-8070 GCA_036786685.1 Trichlorobacter sp. | reverse complement strand
GGAAGAGATCATCGCCTCGGTGCAGCCCGGTGATATGGTCCGCGCCAATGCCCTGCTCAGCGGCATCCAGGAGCAGCGTTTCAGCTCCTTCAGCTCAACCATCGCCCTGATGGTTGACAACCTGCGCCGGGACGTCTATCAGACCGAGAAACAAATTACCGCCATCACCCGCAGTAAAACCATAACAACCGTTGCAGTTATCGTGCTTTTAATCACCCTGATAGCCATTCTCTCCACCTACATCACCGAGTCTGTCACCCGCCCGATCAAACGTTGCGTTGAATTTGCCAGGCAGGTGGCAGGCGGTTCACTGGAGGACCGGCTTACCATCAAGGCCTGCGGTGAAGTAGGTGATCTGGCTGCAGCCATGAACACCATGGCTGAAAATCTGCACAACATTGTGACGCGACTGAACGCCTCCACCGCTGAACTCACGGTTATTGACCGCAACATAGAGACCGCTGCCCGTCAGGTGGTGGGTGCAACCCATATCCAGGAAGAGGCGATCAGCGAGACCTCCCGCACAGTAGAACTGATCAATGTCTCGGTGCTGGAGATATCTGAAGGGGTTGATCAGCTGTCCTGTTCTGCAACCGAAACCTCATCATCCATTCTGCAGATGGCTGCCAGCATCGAAGAAGTAGCTCTGAACACCGACAAACTGGGTGAGTCGGTGGATGAAGTCAGCTCATCGGTAATCGAAATGGCCGCCTCCATCAAGGGGATCGGCAACAACATTGTCAGCCTGCTGGATGCCTCAACCACCACCGCCTCATCAGTGGCCGAGATGGATGCCACCATCCGCCAGGTTGAGAAGAACGCCATGGATACAGCCATCATCTCGGAGACTGTCAAGACCGATGCTGCCAACGGCCTTAAATCCGTGCAGGAGACCATTGCCGGTATGCAGGAAATCCGGCGGGCATCGCAGATTACTGCGGAAGTGGTGGAGCACCTTTCCCTGCGCGCCCATGATATCGGGGCGATCCTGTCCGTGATTGATGAAGTGGCAGAGCAGACCAACCTGCTGGCCCTGAATGCCGCCATTATTGCGGCCCAGGCCGGTGAGCACGGCAAAGGATTTGCCGTGGTGGCCGACGAGATCAAGGAACTGGCTGAACGGACCTCATCCTCCACCCGTGAGATCGGCGAAGTGATCAAAGGGGTCCAGGAAGAAACCGGTCGTGCGGTAAATGCAATTAATATGGCCGAACTGGCCATCGGCGCGGGAGAAGAACTGTCAGAGCGTTCCGGCGAAGCACTTGAAAAAATTGTAGCCGGTGTCCGTCAGGCAGGTCTGCAGATTGATGCCATTGCCCGTGCCACAGTAGAACAGTCCAAAGGTAGCCAGAGTATCCGGGTTGCCATGGAACAGGTTGAAGAAATGGTGGAGCAGATGGCCAACTCAGCCCGTGAGCATAGCCGCGGCAGTGACCTGATTACCGTTGCGGTTGAACGGATGCGGGAAATGACCGGACAGGTACGGGGCTCCACCAGAGAACAGAGCAAAACCAGCATCCTGATCGCCAAGGCCACTGAAGATATTATTGTGATGATTGACCGGATTCGGGAGGCCTGTGGCGCCCAAACCGATCACAGCCGTTCCATCAACAAGATGGTGGAGAATATCCGTCAGTCATCCGTCACCACCTCCCAGGCAGCACAGGTAATGAACAATGCCGTTACCGGCCTTTCCCAGCAGATTGATCAGCTTGAAAAAGAGATGTCAGGATTCAAGATATGAAAAGTCGTATCCACAACCGTTTTAACCAGTTACACAAGCGGGGTGCCAAAGCCCTGGTCACCTTTATCACTGCCGGAGACCCGGACCTGGCCACCACCGCAGCCCTGCTGCCCCGTATGGCTGCGGCAGGTGCTGATATCATTGAGCTGGGCATACCGTTTTCAGACCCCATGGCTGATGGCCCCACCATCCAGCGCGCTTCAGAACGGGCACTGACAAATGGTGTCACCCTTGAGGCAGTCCTGGCAATGGTCGGCAGGGTAAGAGACCAGGTTTCAGCACCGATCGTACTGATGGGCTACAGCAACCCGATCTATGCCTACGGCTGGCAACGTTTTGCCCAGGACGCAGTTGCTGCCGGGGTGGATGGCCTGCTGCTGGTGGATCTGCCACCGGAAGAGGCAGGCGAACTGCTTCCTGCAGCCAGGACAGCCGGGCTTGAGGTCATCTTTCTGCTGACCCCCACCTCAGACGAGAACCGGATCAAACAGGTCAGCCGCTGTGGCAGCGGTTTTCTCTACTACGTTACCGTTACCGGCGTTACCGGCGCCCGTCAATCAGTCTCAACCAGTCTTGAGGATGAACTGAAAACCGTACGAAGCACCATTAAACTGCCGGTTGTAGCCGGTTTCGGCATCTCCACCCCGGAACAGGCAGCCCAGGTAGCTGCGGCTGCCGATGGCGTAGTTGTCGGCAGTGCCATTGTCAAACTGTTTGAGCAACACCAGGGCGAACAGCTGCTGACAGAAGTAACCGGGCTGATCAAATCACTGAAAGATGCCATTACACCTTAGCATTTTCCCTTTGAGAGGATATATCCATGAGCTGGTTTAAACGTGACAAAACAGGAATTGAAAAGAGCAGCACCAAAAACGTCAAGGTACCGGAAGGACTCTGGACCAAATGCCCCGGCTGCAGCGAATCCCTTCTGACCAAAGAGATTGAGGAAAACCTGCAGGTTTGCCCCAAGTGTGGTCACCACTACCGGATCGCGCCACGCAAGCGGCTGCAGGCACTGCTGGATAACGGCACCTGGCAGGAATTTGATGCAGAGTTGACCTCTGTTGACTTTCTCGATTTCAAAGACACCAAAAGCTATCAGGAGCGGATCAACACCACCGTTGCCAAAGGTGGCTCCCGCGATGCCGTTATCTGCGTTGAAGGCAGTGTCAAGGAGATTGCAACCCAGATCGCCATCTTTGATTTTGCCTTTATGGGCGGCAGCATGGGCAGTGTGGTGGGTGAAAAGATCACCCGTTCCATTGAGCGCGGTCTGGAGAAAAAACAGCCGGTCATCGTCATCTCTGCCTCGGGTGGCGCACGGATGCAGGAGTCGATCCTGTCACTGATGCAGATGGCCAAGACCTCTGCTGCCCTGGCAAAACTGAAGGCAGCCGGTCTACCGTTCATCTCGATCCTGACCGACCCCACCACCGGCGGTGTTACTGCCAGCTTTGCCATGCTGGGTGACCTTAATATTGCAGAGCCCAAAGCACTGATCGGCTTTGCCGGACCACGGGTAATTGAGCAGACCATCCGTCAGAAACTGCCGGCCGGCTTCCAGCGTTCTGAGTACCTGCTTGATCACGGCATGGTGGACATGATTGTCTCGCGTCTGGAGATGCGTGACACACTGGGCCAGATACTGGCAATGCTCACCAGACAGTAGGCGTGCCAGGCTTGCAGCAGCTTGCACAGCTTTTTGGTCGGCGCCGTTTCAACATCAAGCCCGGCCTTAAGCGGATTATCTCCCTGTTGGAGAGATACGGACACCCAGAACGTTCCTTTGCAACAGTGCATATTGTCGGCACCAATGGCAAAGGTTCAACCGCCGCTTTTCTGGCAGCTATTCTTGAACAGGCCGGTTACAAGACCGGCCTGTTTACCTCACCCCACCTGGTCAGCTACACGGAGCGATTCCGCATTAATGGCGTTGATATTTCTTCCGAACAGCTGGGGATGCTCCTCCAGGAACTGCTGGATCAGGCCGCCCCGGATGAGACCTTTTTTGAACTGACCACCGCACTGGCCTGTCGCTGGTTCGCACACAACCAGATTCAGCTGGCCGTACTGGAAGCAGGCATGGGAGGGCGTAACGACGCCACAGCTGCCGTGGCAGGCATGGCCACCATCATTACCCCGATTGCCCTGGATCACTGCCAGTGGCTGGGCAGTGACCTCCAGACCATTGCAGCTGAAAAAGTGGGGATCGCAGCCCCTGGAACCCCGATCATCTCGGCGCCACAGGCACCGGAAGTACTGAAGGTTCTTGAGGAGTACTGCCGGACAAACGGCAACCGCCTGCTGCTGGCAAAGCGCGACTTCAACATTAGCGGAAACACAATTGATGGCAGCCTCACCTACCAGGGCCCCACTGGCACGGTAGACGGTATTTTCCCCAGCCTCAACGGCAGCTACCAGACCGGCAATGCCGCCCTGGCCCTGGCAGCAGCCGAACAGCTGTCATCCCGGGGCTTCCCGGCTGCACCCCAGGCGCTGCGACAGGGCCTGGCCTCAGCACGCTGGCCCGGCCGGATGGAATTGATCAGCCTGCCTGACGGGATTGAACTGTTACTGGATGGAGCCCACAACCCGGCAGGAGCCCTGGCTCTGGCAGAGGCATTGGCTGCCTACGGCACACGTACAAAGATCCTGCTGTTGGGGATGATGGAGGACAAGGATCTGCAGGGGATACTTCAGCCTTTGTTACAACAGATCCAACAGGTTATAACCGTCAGCCCGGCACAGGAGCGGGCCATTCCTGCAGCAGAGCTTGCAGCCAGTTGCAGGGCCGGCGGGGTCCCGGTCACAGCAGCAGAATCGGCTGCTGCGGGGCTGGCTAGCGCACAGGCGGCTGCTAAACCGGGTGATCTGATTATCGCTGCAGGATCACTCTTTCTGGTGGGCGAACTGAAGGCACTGCTGGCCGGCATCCCCTGCGAAGCAGTCCGGGGATAGCCCTAATTCACACCCAAGGCGGTATCTTGAAACTACGTACCTGCATGTTCATACTGATGTTGCTGCTGCCGACTCTGCTGCAGGCTGCAGAGCAGACCACCGGCGCCCCCGGCATGACCATCCGCGCCGATGTCATGACCCATGATGCCGCCACAGACCTGATCAAGGCCAATGGCAAGGTTGAAATGACCTGGCAGGATATGACCATGACGGCTGATGAAGCAACCTTTAACCGTACCAATCAGACCCTGGTTGCCAAAGGTAACGTCTATCTGGTCAAGGCCGGTGATATCCTCTGGGGTGATCATCTGACCATGGATACGGAAACCGGCCGTGCCGAAATGGAGAATGGCCAGATCTTCATGACCCAGGGCAACTTCCGGGCGAACGGCAGGCAGATCGGCAAAACCGGAGATGACGAATATGCCCTGCGCAAAGGTGGCCTGACCACTTGCGATGCTACGGTCCCCAGCTGGAAGTTCGGCGCTTCAGAGCTTGATGTCACGGTTGAGGAGTTTGCCACCGGCAAGAACGTAATCTTCTATGTCAAAGACATCCCGGTCTTTTACTTTCCCTACATTATCCTGCCGGTCAAGCGTGAACGCCAGTCAGGTTTTCTGTTCCCTAAATTCGGCAGATCTACTAAACGGGGAGAGTTTGTTGATATCCCCTTTTACTGGGCCATCTCCCCCTCCCAGGAAGCCACCATTGATCTGGATATCCAGACCAAGCGGGGAATCGGCCTGGGGGCCGACTACCGCTACCTGCGCAACCGCACCAGTGAAGGTTCACTGGGCGGCTACCTGATCTACGACAACAACGAAAACAAAGAGCGGGGACAACTGGTCCAGTTCCACAAAGAGCAGTTCTCAGACAGCTTTAACCTGATTACCAGCCTGAACCTGACCAGCGACCGGACCTTCCTGAGCGACTATGGCGAAAAGAGCGGTGAATACAACCGTCAGTACTACGATTCCCGAATTGTACTGACCAAATTCTGGGAGCACTGGCTGGCCAGCGCCCAGACCATCTACACCCAGGATTTCTATTCCGGCAGCAACACCACCACCCTGCAGCGGGCACCGGAACTGTCACTCCACGGGGTTCGTGAAAAGGTGCCGTTCATCCCCAATCTCTATTTTGACCTGGACCTGCTGGCCACCAACTACTACCGTGAAAAGGGCGCGGATGGCCAGCGGGCAGTCATGGAACCACGCCTGACCTCGATCAACAACCTGTTCAACGGACGCCTGAACCTCTCCCTGTCTGGCAGCCTGCAACTGCGGGGCTACAACACCAACAGGCCGGATCCCGGCATCAAGGACGACCAACTGGTGGCCATACCAAAGGCCGGAGCAGAGATCAGCAGCTCATTCAGCCGGATCTATGACACCTCGTTCCTGGATCTGCAGCGGTTACGCCATGAACTGGTTCCCAAACTTTCCTATCTTTACGTTGGTGAAAAAGATCAGAGCACAGTTCCGGTCTTTGACCAGCTTGATCGCGTTAATGCCCAGGAGACTGTTACCCTTTCCCTTGCCAGCCATCTGGGTGGCCGGATAGCGAAGCAGAGCCAGGGAGCTGCAGAATACCGCGATCTGATGACCCTGCGCCTGTTGCAGGCCTACAGCCCAAGCGGCACCCGCACCAACCTGCTGACCCTGTTGGATGATTCCCGGCGCTGGAGCGACCTGATCCTTGAAAGTGAAACCTGGGCTCATCGCAACCTCAGACTCCTTGCTGACATCCGCTACAGCCACTACGATCACCGCATCTCCAGCACTGCCAGCGGCGCCGAGCTGAATGACCAGCGCGGCAACACGGCCCGGCTCAGCTACCGGATGGTGGATCGCCAGGTTGACTACCTGGAGGCAGGCGTTACCCTTGCCCTGACCAACCCGTTCTATCTGAGCGCCACGACCCGCTATTCATTTGACAAGCGGGATCTGCTGGAAAACAACTATGCGGTTGAATATCGCCACCAGTGCTGGAGCGTGGTAGTTGGCTATCAGGAACGCCCCAACAACCGTACCTGGACCGTCAACTTCAACCTGGCCGGCCTGTTCGGCTTTGGCACCGGCAGCCCTACCGGCTACAAGGCACCAACACCATGAGACGCCAACTCCCCAAACTGGTCTATGCCGACGCCCAGGGGCAAATCTATGATCATCCCTTTCTGACCATGGCCGGCATGAGCGGCCCTGAAGCGGTACTGCCGGAATCAATGGAATTGATCCCGTTACCGGAAGGCAGTCGTCTCTTTACTATCCCGGACACACCGCCGATTGCCTGGGACAACCGTGCAAAACGGTATACCACCGTGGAAAAGGCACCGGGTATCAGAGGCAGGCTGCAGGCGGTTTCGGCCTTCATGGCGCCCGGCTATGCCCGTACCCTGCTACCGGCCTGCGACTACGCCAAAAAGCAGGTGATATTACCGCTCTGGTCCTACACTGCCGTGGGCTGGGATGAAGCGCAGGACTGTTTTGTGGTGGCCGCCACCAAGGTAGACAGCAACCAGAACTGGAACCCGGAAAACTATGATGACCGGCTGCTGGACCCGCTGGTGCGGGAACGGCTGGCTGAAAATCCCCACAACCGACTGTTGGAGCAGCTGGCCCGCTGCGCCATTGATTACCACTGCTTTGCAGCCAAAAACCTGTTCTTCAAACGCTGGGAAGCACCACTGCCCACTTCGCCGGTCTGCAACTCGGCCTGTCTGGGCTGCATCTCGCTGCAGGCATCGGAATGCTGCCCTTCCAACCATGACCGGATCAGCTTTGTCCCCACCCCGGAGGAAATCGTGGAGCTGGCCCTGCCCCACCTGGAGCAGGCGGATCAGGCCATCGTCTCCTACGGCCAAGGCTGTGAAGGGGACCCGATCATGCAGGCCGCCACCATTGCCGAGGCCACCCGCCGCCTCAAGGCCGCCACCAGCCTGGGTACGATCAACTTCAACTCCAACGGTTCCATGCCTGAACGGGTACATGAGCTGATCGATGCCGGCATGGATTCCTTCCGTTTTTCGCTCAACTCGGTTCTTGAAGAACGCTACAACGCCTACTACCGCCCCAAAGGGTACAGTTTCAGCAACGTGATCCAATCGCTGAAGCTATCCAAACAGGCCGGACGCTTCACCATGATCAACTACCTGATCTCCCCCGGTATTACCGACGCACCGGAGGAGGTAGCGGCACTGAAGGAATTTGTTTCTGACACCGGTATAGACATGATTCAGATGCGCAACCTGTCGATTGATCCTGACTTCTACAACCAGGCAATGGGAGTGACAGGCCGAGGTATCGGTATGTACCGCCTGCTGCTGGAACTGAAAAAAGAGTTTACAAGACTCCAGTTCGGTTATTACA
>DAIQQT010000095.1:0-8078 GCA_036786685.1 Trichlorobacter sp. | reverse complement strand
TACCAGATTTACCATGGCCCGCAGCAAGCGGCTGGATTCATCAAGCACGGTAGTGCCCTGGACAGGCCGATACTGCTCAGGTAAATCCTGAAGTAGTGCCAGTGCCTGTTGCAGTGGTTTTTTTATTCTGACCGCAACAACCAGGGAGAACAGGGTGATCAGCACCAACACAAGACCTACAATCAAATAGACCTTGTGCCTGAGTGAAGCGACCTCACTGGAGATGTCATCCAGATACATCCCGCTGCCGATTACCCATCCCCAGGGTGCAAAGAGTTTTACACGGGAGACCTTTGCAACCGGCCTGTCCTGGCCTGGCTTGGGCCACAAATACTCCAGATATCCTGAGCCTGATGCCGCCACCAGCCGGTTCATCTCCACAAACAACTTCTTGCCGTTGGGATCTGCATACTGAGAGAGATCCCGGTTATCAAGATGAGACACATAGGGGTGCATGATCATGGTGAGCTGCAGGTCATGTATCCAGAAATAACCGTTATCCCTGGACATAACCTTGAGAGTAGCCAGCGCTGATTGCTGGGCCGCTGCCGTTGTCAGTTGACCTTTCAGCTCCTGCTGATGGCAGTTTTCAACCACTCCGCTAGCCATATCAACCAGCTCGGTAATGTACTGCCTGCGCTGTAGCAGCAGATTGTCTTCATAGAGGGGGACGACATAGAACATCAAGGCGAGAAACGCGACAAACAAGACCACCAGATTGACAGCAACAATCTTGGTCAACAGATTCCAGCTATGGGGCCAATATCTGCTTGCCATGCCAGACACTCCCTAGGGCAACCTGCAGATAAGCATAAAGCAATACAGCCTACAATGCTATAAAATCAGATTTTTCAGCGAAACAGTGGGGATCAACCTTACCCATGACTTGAATATTCAAGCTCTCATCCCGAAACAAACGGGTCGCCAGCTGCCCCAGATCAGCAGCAGTCACAGCATCAAAACCGGCCATGACTTCATCCAGTGGCTGATAGCGACCAAAGTTAAGATAGCTGCGGGCCAGGCGGGACATATAGCTGTCGCTTGATTCAAGTGACATCAATATCTTGCCTTTTATTTGCTCACGCGCTGCTTCAAGTTCATCCTGAGGGACCAGCTCATCACGCAGACGGGCCATTTCTCCCAGAATAATCTTAACTGCCTCACAGCTGCGCTCCCGCTCTGAACCGGCATAGATCGCCATGGACCCTGCATCGGCAAAGGAGGAAACATACGAGTAGACCGAATAGGCCAGACCACGTTTTTCACGAATCTCCTCAAACAGACGGGAGCTCATGCCGCCACCAAGAATGGCATTCAGGATCATCAGGCTATACCGTTCCGGTGAGCCGGTTGGCAGTCCTTCAGTGCCAAGGCAGATCAGGGTCTGCTCCAGATCCCGTTCACACAGTTCCAGCACCCTGCCTGCTGCCTGACGGCTCTGCGGGGTGACCACCCGGCGAGGTTCTCCCGGCTCCAGACAGGAAAATGATTCCTGAAGCAGTTCAACCAGCGCCTGATGTTCGACACCACCGGCAGCAGCAATGATAATCTCACTGGGACGGTACCAGTGCTGCCTGAAACCAAGGATCGCATCCCGGCTCATGCCAGAGATGGTTTCTTCAGACCCGAGGATCGGGTGCCCCAGCGGATGTCCCTTCCAGAAACTCTGGTGCAGGCGGTCATGGATAGACTCTTCCGGTGCATCATCACGCATCTTGATTTCCTGCAGCACCACCTTGCGCTCTTTCTCAATCTCATCAGCAGGAAAGGTTGAGTGCAGAAACATATCAGACAGGATATCAACCACCTGGGGCAACGTCTTGGCCAACGCCTTGGCGTAGTAGCAGACGTACTCATAGCTGGTAAACGCGTTCAGAATGCCGCCCAGTGAGTCAATCTCACGGGTGATCTGCCGTGCAGTACGCCGTTTGGTGCCTTTAAACAGCAGGTGTTCAATGAAATGAGCAACACCCTGTTCAGCAGGCTGTTCACTGCGGGCGCCATTGGCCACCCAGACACCGATCGAGACCGTATGCATACCGGGAACCTGCTGGGTTACCACCCGGAGACCATTATCAAAGGTTGTTTCATGTACCATGTGTGAGAGCTTACCGCAGTTTTGCAATTTTTCCACCCCTGCTAACAAATATTCACAATCTTTCCGTTATCTGCTATTACAACCAGACTTGCACACAGGAGGAGATGCTTCCCATGAACTGCCTGACAACAACACTTCCCGGTGTACTGATCCTTGAACCAAAGGTCTTTGGCGATGACCGGGGGTTCTTTTTTGAAAGCTTCAACGAGCGGGTCTGGCAAAAGGCAACCGGCCTTGAACGGTCATTTGTCCAGCACAACCATTCCCGCTCTGCCCGCAATGTTTTGAGGGGGCTTCATTACCAGATTCAACACCCCCAAGGCAAGCTGGTTCGTGTGATCAGCGGTGAAGTATTTGATGTTGCAGTGGATATTCGTCGCTCTTCACCAACCTGCGGTCAATGGTTCGGCACCACCCTCTCCGCCGAGAACAAACGCCAGATGTGGGTGCCGGAAGGATTTGCCCATGGTTTCTGCGTCACCTCTGACCACGCTGAATTTCTTTACCTGACCACCGACTACTGGGCACCTGAGTTTGAGCGGACCATTGCCTGGGATGATCCTGCCATCGGTATCAGCTGGCCATTGTCCGGTGAACCACTGCTGTCAGCCAAAGATCTGTCCGGCAAACTGCTTGCCGAGGCGGAACTGTTTGACTAACCACCGCTCCGATACGATCTGGCTGCTGACCCTCTGCTGCAGCCAGATCTTCATCATGCTGGTTTTTATAAATTATTCAGCAATTCTACCTATTCTTAAAATCGAATGGAAAATGAACAACACCCAGGCCGGGGTAATCTTTTCCGTCTATCAATTAGGGTATATTGCCTCAGGAGTCCTGCTCAGCACCCTGTCTGACCGGCTTAATATCCGCTGGATCTTCATTACCGCTGCACTCTGGTCAGGGATTGCCAACCTGCTGTTTGGCCTGTTTGCCCATGATTATCTGTCCGGTCTGATCCTGCGTGGACTGACCGGCATCGGCATGGGCGGTACCTACATGCCAGGCCTGAAGCTGGTGGCAGAACGGTTTGCCAGCCATCAGCGCGGCAGGGCGGTGGGAATCTATGTCGGTGCATTAGTCCTGGGCGCCTCACTGTCGCTGGTAGTACCGGGTACTATTGCAGGGGTCTGGGGGTGGAGGACCGCCATGTTTGTCTGTTCAGCCGGCGTCTTTATTGGCGCCAGCCTGTCATTGCTGGTATTTCGGGGGTACCGCCCTGCCCCGCCCCAACCAACACCACTCGGTTTTAACGGTGAAATCCTGCAGAATCGGCCAGCCTTGCTGGTCATCCTGGGCTATGCCAGCCATATGTGGGAGATGTACGGCATGCGCAGCTGGCTGGCACCGTTTTTTGCTGCAGCACTGGTCAGTTGGGGCTTTAGCACCGGTAAGGCAACCGCAACCGGTGCTGCTATCGCAGCAGGACTGGTGGGGATCGGCACCTTTTCCACCGCCATCACCGGCAGCCTGTCTGACCGTTTTGGGCGCACCACCACGGTCACGGTGGTCATGCTCGGCTCAGTCATCTGTTCCATCATATTTGGCTGGCTGATCAACACCAATCTCTGGCTGACCCTTGTGGTAGGATGCATCTATGGCTGGCTGATTGTGGCTGAATCGCCGGTCTTTTCCACTGCCCTGACCGAACTGGTGGCGCCGGGTTACCTTGGGGCTGCCATGGGGATGCAATCACTGGTGGGCTACACTATGGGGATGATCTCCCCCACCGTCTTTGGCTGGGCTCTTGACCATTTTCAAGGCTGGCAGCCCTGGCCCGGCATAAACGGCGCCTGGGGTATTGCCTTTACCACCGTGGGACTGGGAGGATTGCTGGGGCCGGTCTGCATGTGGTTGCTGCGCAAAGAACCCGCCTCAATCAAACTGGCCCAGGGAAAACGATAAAACAGGTTGACAGCACTATTTTTTACGCTATAGGAACCGGTATGCCCAAACCATACAACATAGCCCAGACATGGGATCCGCGCTTTGTGAACAACCTGATTCAGGTGCTGGTGGAGGCGTTGGAGGTCAGAGACTCCTACATCCAGGGCCATACCCGTCGTGTAGCAGAGATCAGCCTGGCCGTCGGTGCCCGTATGGGGTTATCCCAGATTGAACTGCGGGATCTCTACGCCGGTGCAATCCTGCATGATATCGGCAAGGCGGTCGGCACCACTGAAGAGACCTTGAACAAACCGATGCCCCTTGATCAGCGGGAAGAGATCATCATGCGGGAACATCCGCTTAAGGCAGGCCTGCTGATCGTTGGCCTGGAAAACCTCTCCCATATTCTACCCAGCATCATGCATCACCATGAACGCTGGGACGGCACCGGTTATCCGGCCCGGCTACAGGAAGAATCGATCCCCCTGCATGCCAGGATCATCTGTGTTGCAGACGCCTTTGACGCCATGGTTTCCCCCCGCTCATTCCGGCCTGCCATGAGCAGGGAAGAAGCGATTGCGGAGATGATCCAGCAAAAAGAAAAACAGTTTGATCCTGATATTGTGGATGAACTGGTTGCCAGCCTGGAAGAGAACCGGCATGAGTGGAAGGACTTCAGCTTCTACTTTTAACGGTCTGAAGCTGTCTGAAGAGATAGCCGACACAGAAGATCAGAAACGCCAGCAGAATAATGGTGGCCCCAGAGGGCAGATTCAGCAGAAATGAGATAACAATCCCCCCCACCACTGCCACCAGCGAAAACAGCACCGATAGTACCACCGTCATCCTGAAACCGCGGGCCACCTGCAGAGCTGCAGAGGCTGGCAGGATCAACAGGGCCGAGATCAACATCACCCCCACCAGCTTCATGGCCAGTACCACGGTCAGGGCAGTCAGAGCAGCCAGGAGACCGTTCAGGAATCTGACTTTGATACCGCTGACAGCAGCCAGTTCCTCGTTAAAGGTCAGGGCCACCAGGTCATTGTAGTAGAGCCATAACAGCGCCAGGACAGTTACAAACAGACCACCGGCCACCAACAGTTCTGCCTGGCTGATGGCAAGAATACTGCCAAACAGATAACTGAACAGATCAACACCATAGCCCCGGCCCAGCACGGTCAGCAAGACCCCCAGCGAGACACCGACCGACGAAACAATTCCAATGGCAGCATCTCCACCCAGTCGCGCCTTGCCAGCCAGCTTTAAAACCCCAAGGGAAGCCAACAGCACCACCGGTAGTGACACCAGCAACATGGCAGCCCCCTGCAAGCCTGCAAACAGTGCCAGGGCAACACTGCCAAAGGTAATATGGGCCAGACCGTCACCAATCAGTGACAACCGTCGCAGCACCAGAAAGACCCCCAGCACAGCGCAGAGTACACCGATCAAGACACCAGCCAGCAGGGCGCGTTGAATAAAACCGTAAGCGAACAGATCAGATAATGTCATGTTAATGCCTGTGGCAGATCAGATGCTGTGAGTGTTCTCCAAAGAAAGCGGACATCTCGGAAGAATGACAAAACTCATCAAAAGAACCAAAGAACAGTACCTTTTTATCCAGATAGAGCATCCTTGAGGCATACTGTCCGATGGTGCCGGTATCATGGGTCACCAACAGCACCGTGGTGCCTTTGTCTTTGTTCATCCGGGCCACCAGCTCATAAAAACGGTCCCGGATATCAGGGTCAAGGGCAGCGGTCGGTTCATCCATGATCAGTAGCTCAGGGTTGTTTACCAGGGCACGGGCCAGCATGGCCCGCTGTTGCTGGCCGCCAGACAGCTCACCGATCATACGGCGCTGCAGATGATCTATACCCAGCAGTTCCAGCATATCCTGCACCTGTTTGCGGTCATGGCGGCAGAGCCGACGCGGAAGGGCTTTGCCGGCCAGCAGCCCCAGCTGTACCACCTCAAAGACCGTTGCAGGAAAGGCAGGATTAAGCGGCCCCATATTCTGGGGTAGATAGCCCAATCGTTCCCACGCTGAAAAGCTGTCACGGAGTTGACCAAAGAGCGAGATCTTGCCTTGGTACGCTGGCATCAGCCCCAGCAAGGCCCGCACCAGGGTACTTTTCCCGGACCCGTTCGGCCCCACAATGCCCAGATAATCCCCTGACGCAACATGGAAACTGATGTCAGACAGAGCCTCCACCGCTCCATGGCGGCAGGTAAGGTGATTTACACTGATCAATTCTTGCACGAAAGGATAACCTCTGGAGATCTACCGCTGTGAGAGAGACAACTGATTTGTATCATACCCCGCATTGCAGATCCTTGCAATTATCCTCTGCTCGTTTATACTGAGTTCATCTAAAGCGTTACTACATCGGCATTAAAAGGAGCCATGTTATGGGACTTTTCGGCGGACCGAGCAAGCAGGAGCTGCTGGACAAGGACAATGAAATCAAGAAGCTGATGCAGATGCTGGACAATGTTGATAACGTGGTCATGCTCTGCGACACCACTAATGACAACAAGATATTCTATCAAAACCGTCGGGCAAAGGAACTGCTGCAGCAGCACCGCTCTGAGCTGAACAGCGGTCTGCGCGGTGCAGACGTTGCCAATGCCTTTGGCAACTCAATCCACCAGTACCATAAAGATCCGGCCCGTATCCGCAATATTTTTGCTGATCCACGGGGCAAACTGCCCCATTCTGCCGATATCCCCATCGGTGGCGTAACCCTGCAGACCAAGGCCTATCCGATCTGGGATCCAAGTGACAGCAGCAAACTCCTTTGCTTCATGGCCTGCTGGAGTGACATCACCGCAGAACGCACCATCAAGGAGCAACAGTACAAGGATATTGAACGCAAGAATTACCTTGAGGAACGGATTCACCAGATTGCCACGGCCATGGAAGAGATGAGCATGACCGTCAATGAGGTGGCAGGCAACACCACCAATGCTGCCGACTCTGCAGCCCAGGTGGCTGACAGCGCCCATGAAGGGCAACGGGTGGTGAATCAGGCTGTCAAGGGGATGCAACAGGTGGCCGAGGTGGTTCGTTCTTCAGCTGCCATTGTGGGTAACCTGGGGGCAACCTCAGAAAAGATCGGCGAGATTGTGAATGTCATCAATGAAATTGCTGACCAGACCAACCTGCTGGCCCTGAACGCAGCCATTGAGGCGGCCCGTGCCGGTGAAATGGGGCGTGGTTTTGCAGTTGTTGCCGATGAGGTGCGCAGACTGGCAGAACGGACCATGACCTCCACCAAGCAGATTGGTTCTATGGTGGCAGAGATTCAATCCAACACCCAGAAGGCGGTTACCTCCATTGAAGGTGGCAAGGCTGAAGCGGAAAAAGGCGAACAACTTTCCCATCAGGCAGAGGCATCTTTGATCGCCATTGTTGATTCGGTTGAAAACATTAAAAACCTGATTGCCCAGATCGCTACTGCCTCAGAAGAACAGGCTGCCACCGCAACAGTAATTGCCGGTAACCTGGAAGAGATCTCACGGGCAAGCTGATTAGCGACAACAACTCTATCCATAAAATAAACGCAAAAAAGCCGGGAAGCGATTCCCGGCTTTTTCCGTTACTGGATGCCCTCCTGTACTGGTGAACTACTCACCAACACTGCCAAAATATTCCCGTTCCTGCTGCGAGAACATCCGGTCCACATCCATGATAATCAGCAGCCGGTCTGCATGGTTGAATACTCCGGTAATAAATTCCTGATCAATGTTGCCGGAAACCATGGTAGGCGGCGGTTGGATCTCGCTGGAATGAATCCTGATCACCTCAGAAACCGCATCCACAATAAAACCGGTCAGACCACCGGCAACATCCATCACCATGATCCGGGTATGGCTGTCATAGTCTGATTCTGCCAGGCCAAAGCGTTTACGCATGGAAATGATCGGAATCACCTTGCCACGCAGGTTAATGATTCCCTCAACATAATGAGGCGTATTGGGCATCTTAGTGATGCCGGGCATACGGATGATCTCACGCACCTTCAGCACTTCAACACCGTACTCCTCGTTGCTGAGCATGAAACTGACCAGCTGAATCAGCTGATCTCCGCTG
>DAIQQT010000094.1:0-8161 GCA_036786685.1 Trichlorobacter sp. | reverse complement strand
GCCGGTCTTGAGATCTTGCCGGCCATGCTTGATCTGCAGCTTGCCCGTCGTCAGCAGGGCTATGGCCGTGGTGACCGGATGAAGATTGAGCGGGATCGGGCCGATATCCTGTCCGGCGTCCGTTGGGGCAAGACCCTGGGCTCTCCGGTGACCTTGGTGGTCAAGAACCGTGACTGGGAAAACTGGCTGGAGAAGATGTCCCCTTTGGCCGAACATGAGGGGATGGCTGAGGCGGTGACCCGCCCCCGTCCTGGCCATGCTGACCTGTGCGGTGCCATGAAGTACGGCCACCGTGATGTGCGCAACATTCTGGAACGCTCCAGTGCCCGTGAAACCGCCGTGCGGGTGGCGGTTGGGGCTGTAGCCCGGGGGCTGCTGCATGCCCTGGATATACGGATTGGCGGTGTGGTTGCCGAGGTGGGTGGTGTGGTTGCAAAGCCTTCTGCAGAGCCATATCCGCAACAATGGGAAAAGGCTGCTGCATCCGAAATGTTCTGTTGTGATCCGTCTGCAGAGCTGGAGATGAAGCGCCTGATTGATCATACCAAGGCGATTGGTGATACCCTGGGTGGCGTGGTGGAGGTGCAGGTGCTGGGCCTGCCACCGGGCCTGGGAAGCCATGTGCAGTGGGATCGCAAGCTGGATGCCCGGCTGGCCATGGCACTGATGAGTATTCAGGCCATCAAAGGGGTTGAGATCGGCCTCGGTTTTGAGGCTGCCCGCCGTCCCGGCTCCAAAGTGCATGACGAGATTACCTGGAATCCGGCCCGGCTGCAGCAGGGAGAGCTGATCCCCTATCAGCGTCCCAGTAACCACGCTGGTGGCCTGGAAGGCGGTATGAGCAATGGTGAGCCGTTAGTGGTCCGGGCCGCCATGAAACCGATTCCAACCCTCTATACGCCGTTACAGTCGGTTGATATCGCTACCCACCAGCCCTATGAGGCCTCAGTGGAACGCTCTGATACCTGTGCCGTGCCGGCAGCCCTGGTGGTGGCCGAGGCGGTGGTTGCGATTGAGCTGGCTCAGGCATTGCTGGAGAAGTTTGGCGGCGATTCTCTGGACGAGATCCGTCGTAATCGCGACAGTTATCTGGCTGGCCTGCGGGATTTCTGATGTCTGACTCGATCATTCTGACCGGCCCGATGGGGAGCGGCAAGACCAGTGTGGGGCAGTTGCTGGCTGCACGGCTTGGCTACCGGTTTCAGGACCTTGATGCCCTGATCGTTGAACAGGCAGGCAAGAGCATCAACCAGATCTTTGCAGAAGAGGGAGAAGCTGCCTTCAGGGATCGTGAGACGGCTCTGCTCTCAACCTTGGTTGGTCAACACGGAATAGTGCTTTCAACCGGTGGCGGGGTGGTGATCCGTGAGGGCAACCTCAGGTTGTTGCATGCAGCCGGTCTGGTGGTAAATCTGGTTGCTACGGTGGATGAACTGGCCAGACGTTTGGCTTCTGCGGATGATCGGCCGTTGTTGCAGGGTGATGAGGCACTAGAGAAGAGAATTGAGCGGATTATTGCTGAGCGTGAGCCGTTTTATGCTGATGCCGACATAAGAATTGACACCACCGGGAAAACATTGGAAGATGTTGCCGTTTTAATCCTCGCATTTTATGCTGAAAAGTATTCAGGAGCGCTGTGAAAACCATCACCATTCAGCTTGATTCCCACACGTACGATATCGGCATTGGCGAAGGTCTGCTGTCCGGTATTGGTGTCGCCTGTAAGGCGGTGGGGTTGACAGGTGCTGTTGCGGTGGTTACCAATCCGACCGTCGCTCCATTATATGCTGGCGTAGTCGTTGGCTCTCTGCAACAGGCCGGCTATACTCCGGTGGTGATCGAGATCCCTGACGGTGAGGAGTTTAAAACCAGTGAAACCCTGAACCATGTCTATGATGGGCTGCTTGGGGCAGGTCTGGATCGCCGCTCATTCATTGTTGCCCTGGGGGGCGGGGTGGTTGGCGACCTGGCAGGATTTGCCGCAGCCACTTTTCTGCGCGGGATTCCGTTTGTGCAGGTGCCGACGACATTGTTGGCCCAGGTAGATAGCAGCGTTGGCGGCAAGACCGGTATTGATCATCCCCTGGGTAAAAATCTGATCGGTGCCTTTTATCAGCCCCATCTGGTGTTGGCCGATGTCAGTACCTTGAAGACTCTGTCAGAACGTCACTATCTGGCTGGTCTGGCTGAAGTGATCAAGTACGGAGTCGTGCTTGATGCTGGGCTGTTTACACTGCTGGAAACAAAGGTTGATGGCTTGCTGAAGCGTGATCCGCAACTACTGGGCCGGGTCATAGCCCGGTGCTGTGAGATCAAAGCCTGGGTGGTAGAGCAGGATGAACGCGAAGGCGGTCTGCGGGCTGTCCTGAATTACGGTCATACCCTGGGGCATGCCTTTGAAACCCTATCGGGCTATCGTGAACTGGTACATGGTGAGGCGGTTGCCATCGGTATGGTACAGGCGGCACAGCTGTCACAGCGTGAAGGGTATTGCACAACCAGTGATGTTGATCGGATTACGGCACTGCTTCAGCAGATAGGTCTGCCGACAGATGCACCGCTTGTGGCCACAGAAGACCTTGTTATTGCACTTGCCAAAGATAAGAAAAACCGCTCCGGTACCTTGCAGTATATCTGCAATCAAGGTATCGGCTCTTACGCATTTCATCAGTTTACCCCGGCCCAGCTGGCCGAAGCCTGTTGCTCAGGGAGGTAAAGGCGCCTATGCAGTCGTCAACGGAGTCCTTCTGGAGTGAAATCAAGATGTATGAGGAGCGTTTGAAAAGTGACCCCTCCTCATACTGTTTTGCCCCCCTTGCGGAGGTCTATCTGCGTGCCGGTCTGCTTGATGACGCTTTATCAGTGTCGCGGGCAGGGGTTCTGCGGCACCCGGACTATGTGGCGGGACAGATGGCCTTGGCCAGAGCCTGTCATCAGAAAGGGCTGGTTGATGAGTGCCGGAATGCCCTCCAGACGGTGGCAACGGCTGTTCCGGACCATGCCGAAGCACAGCGTTTGTTGGCACGTCTCTATAAAGAGTCTGGCAATGAACAGGCAGCGCTTCAGGCACTTCAGACCCTGCTTGATTTCCACCCTGATGATATGTCAGCCCGGATTGAACTGGAAGCACTACAGCAAAGAGTTGCCGCCTTTTCAGATGATGATGATCTTGAGCTGATCGAGCTGACTGAGGCTGATATTTATGAGGAACCGGAGGATGTGGGCGAGCTGGTTGAACGGATCAAGCCGGTGGCCCGTACGGTAGAAGATCCCTGGTCCGGTATCAATACCGTTACTCCTGAGGAGGCGCCTGCTCCAACAGCACTTGAAGCTGTCTGGTCTGTGCCTGAACAGCAGCTTGCAGCAGCGGTTGAGACAACGGGTGATCATGATCCACTCAATACCTCAACTCTGGCAGAGTTGTATGTGTCTCAAGGGTTCTCTGACAAGGCGATAGAGATTTATCGCCGGATTGTTGCTGCAGATCCGGGCAATCAGGAAGCGGCTAAACGGCTTGCAGAACTGGAACAGGCTGTAGTGGTTGCTGAATCAGGGCAGGCAGCAGCTGTTGCAGCAGAGGTGTCTTCTGTGCCGCCAAATCTGCCAGCAGAAGGTGTTGCCGATCAGCAGGCAGCGGTGACCGTTTTGGAAGGGTGGCTTGAGAATATCAGGAGGTTACGGGTATGTCGTTAAGAGATCAGTTAACCTCAATGCTGGAACAGGTTGAAGGTGCGTTTGCCGTTATGCTGATGGGATATGATTGCATTGCCATCGATGAAGTGCAAAAGGGTGAGGCTGGTTTTGATGTCCAGACCATGGCGGTTGAATATGGTACGGTTATCAAGGAAATCAGGCGCACCATTGAGGTGGTGGGGGCTGGCGAGATGGAGGAAATTACCATTACCACTGCCAACTCACGCATGATTATCCGGGTTTTGAATGATGAGTTCTTTGCTGCTTTTGTGCTTGCCAAGGAAGGTAATCTTGGCAAGGCGCGTTATCTTTTGCGTGCCAATGCTCTGGAGTTGGTTGAGGCGGTAGGCTAGTCATGCGAATTCTGGTGCTGCATGGTCCTAACCTGAACCTGCTGGGTAAGCGGGAGCCGGAAATATATGGCACCCTCTCTCTGGAAGATATCAATGGGGCTCTGGAGGCATTGGGGGCTGAGTTTGAAGCGGTGCTCGGTTTTTTTCAGTCAAACAGTGAAGGAGCTCTGGTGGATGCGATTCAGCAGGCACCGGAAAAGTATGACGGTATCCTGATTAACCCTGCAGCCTATACCCACACCAGTGTTGCTCTACGTGATGCCCTGGCTGCAATCGGGCTTCCCTTTGTGGAAGTTCACCTTTCCAATATCCACCGCAGGGAAGAGTTCCGGCATCACAGCTATCTGGCCCCGCTTGCCTTGGGCCAGATCTGCGGTTTTGGCCTGGATAGTTATCTGCTCGGTCTGCGCGCGCTTTTTAATCATATTAAAAATTAGTCTAGGGACTTCTTGGAAACTTTCAGCTTTGTAAGAATTCGGTTGAGGGGTCGCTTTCAGTTATGCTAAAAAGCAGACGCCGAAGGCTGTTGCCGTTCTTTGAAGAACATGCGTTGGATCTGCTGCTGATTGAACACCCGGTCAACCTGCGCTACCTGTCCGGCTTCAGTGGTTCAGAAGGGGCACTATTGCTTTCGCCGGAGGGGGGCTGGTTTGTCTGCGACTCCCGCTATACGGTGCAGGCCGGTAAAGAGGTCGCCGACCTGCTGCTGGTTGAACAGGCGCAGCGTCAGGAAGCTGTTGCTGATCTGGTACGTCAGTCTGGCGGGTACAGAGTCGGGTTTGAGGCATCCCATACCACGGTAACGCAGCATCAGGGGCTGGCAGCACGTTTGCCCGGGGTAACCCTGGTGGGGTTGGGGTCGGAACTGGATGCCGTGCGTAACTGCAAGGATGCCGGAGAACTTGAGCAACTGGAGCAGGTTGCAGATCTGGCTTCCGCAGCATTTGAAGCGGTTCTGCCACAATTGCAGCCGGGCATACGGGAAGACTCGTTTGCGCTGCAGCTTGAGTTTGAGATGCGCCGTCGCGGTGCTGATGGACGTGCCTTTGATTTTATTGTGGCCTCAGGACCCCGTGGAGCAATGCCCCATGGTCGGGCATCGGATAAGCAGGTTCTTGCAGGAGAACTGGTAACTATTGATTTTGGGGCCATCAAGGATGGCTACCATTCTGATGAAACGGTGACACTGGCAGTCGGTTCAATCAATACGCGGCAGCGCCAACTGTATCAGACGGTGCTTGATGCCCATGATCGGGCCATTGCGGCAGTGAAGCCGGGCATTGCCTGTCGGGATCTTGATGCGCTGGCCCGTGAGTATATCAAGGAACAGGGGTTTGGCCAGTATTTCGGCCATGGACTCGGCCATGGGGTTGGTCTTGATATCCATGAAAAGCCGGTGGTCTCGCCGCGTAGCGATGCGGTCGTGGAAGAAGGCATGGTGTTTACTATTGAACCGGGAATCTATATCCCCGGTTTGGGTGGTGTACGGATTGAAGACACGGTAGCAGTTACCTCAGATGGTTGCCGTTTGCTGACCAAGGTTTCAAAACAGCTTGTCATTGTGTAGAACTATACTGTAGCTACTAAGAAGAGAAGGAGAATAGACATGGACGTGAAAGACCTGAAGCAGTTGATAAAGATGATCACCGAGACCGATATTACTGAGTTTGAGATGGACAACGCAGAAGAAAAGATTGTGATCAAGCGTGGCCAGCGCACCGAGATTGTACAGATGGCAGCTGCGCCTGCCTATATGCCGGCACCTGCTGCCATGGCTGCACCGGTTGCTGCCCCTGCCCCTGCAACTGCTGGCGCAGCAGCTCCTGCTCCTGCTCCTGCTGCAGAACTGGCTGGCGAGACCATCAACTCTCCGATTGTTGGTACCTTCTACCGTGCGGCCTCTCCTGAATCAGCACCGTTTGCGGAAGTAGGGCAGGTGGTAGAGAAGGGCCAGGTTATCTGCCTGGTTGAGGCGATGAAGCTTTTCAATGAGATAGAGGCAGAGTTCAAGTGCAAGATCGTCAAGATCTGTGTTGAAAATGCCCAGCCGGTTGAGTTTGGTCAGCCCCTCTTTGTTATTGAAAAGATCTAGGAGTCGGTAATGTTCCATAAAATTCTTATCGCTAACCGTGGTGAGATTGCCATCCGGGTTATCCGGGCCTGTAAAGAACTGGGGATCAAGACAGTGGCGGTCTATTCCACTGCCGATGCCAATTCTTTGCATGTCAAGCTGGCTGATGAATCGGTCTGTATCGGACCGGCTCCCAGCAGCCAGAGCTACCTGAATATCAATGCCATCATCAGTGCTGCTGAGCTGACGGATGCCGAGGCGATCCATCCCGGCTACGGCTTTTTGTCTGAAAATGCCAAGTTTGCCGAGATCTGCGAACAGTGCGGCATTACTTTCATCGGCCCCTCTGCTGAAAGCATGCGGGTGATGGGTGATAAGATTTCTGCCCGTCAGGCTGTGATTGAGCATGGCGTGCCGATCTTGCCCGGTACCAAGGAAAACGTGAAGACTGTTGATGAAGCGGTCAAGATTGCCAAGCAGATCGGTTTTCCGGTCATCATCAAGGCAACTGCCGGTGGTGGTGGTCGGGGTATGAAAATTGTGCACTCCCAGGCTACCCTTGCCAATGCCTATGCCACAGCCAAGGCAGAGGCACTGGCAGGTTTTGGCAATCCTGATGTCTATATTGAAAAATACTGTGTTGAGCCACGTCACGTTGAGATTCAGGTGCTGGCTGACAAGCATGGTAACTGCATCCATCTGGGGGAGCGGGATTGCTCTATCCAGCGCCGGCATCAGAAGATTATTGAAGAAGCTCCCTGTCCGGTGCTGTCTCCTGAGACCCGCAAGGCGATGGGGGATGCTGCTGTTAAGGCTGCCAAGGCAGTTAATTACTCCAGTGTGGGGACCGTAGAGTTCCTGCTGGACAAGAGTGGTGACTTCTATTTCATGGAGATGAACACCCGTATTCAGGTGGAGCATCCGGTGACTGAGATGATCACCGGGGTAGACCTGATTCGTGAACAGATCCGTTCTGCTGCCGGTCTGCCGTTGCGTTACACACAGGATGATATCAAGATCACCGGCCATGCCATTGAGTGCCGGATCAACGCGGAAGATCCGTTCAAGTTTACTCCCTGTCCCGGCAAGATTACTGCCTACCATCAACCGGGTGGTCTTGGGGTGCGGGTTGATTCATTCGTCTATGATCAGTACAGTGTGGTTCCCCACTACGACTCCATGATCGGTAAACTGATTGTGCATGCCGAGACCCGCGAAGATGCGATCCGTCGTATGGCCCGTGCTCTGGACGAGTATATCATTGAGGGGATTAAGACCACGATCTTCTTCCATAAACGGATCATGACCAACAAGGATTTTATTGAGGGCAATGTTGACACTTCATTCCTTGATCGGATTGTGCTGGAGTAGGATATGGAATTTCCAGAAGAGTTGAAGTATTCCAAGGAACATATCTGGTTGAGAATTGAGGGAAACCGGGTAGTGGTGGGGATTACCGACTTTGCCCAGGAAGAGTTGGGGATCATTGCTGCGGTGGAACTGCCGGACGAAGGTGATCAGGTGGAGCAGGAGGACTCAATGGGCTCCATTGAGGCCCGCAAGACCGTGGCAGAGCTGTATGCACCCATTACCGGCACAGTGCTGGCGGTAAATGAAGAGGTGTTGGATACCCCTTCGCTGCTGAATGATGATCCCTATGATGGTGGCTGGCTGTTGGAACTGGAACTGGAAGACCGGGATGAATTGAAGGCCTTGATGTCGGCTGATGATTACGCAGATTATGTCGAAGACAAGGACGTGTAAAACGGTTTGCAAGTGTGGTATAAGATGGGCGGGATGAAAATCCCGCCCATCTTGCATTTTGACGGGTGATTCGTAGATTGTGGCGAGGTGTTTGTAGTGAAGATGATTTTTATGTTGGTTCTGATGTTCAGTTTTGGAGCGGTTGCCTGTCTGCAGGCCGAACCGGTGCGGCTGACCATGGCTGATGCCGTTAAAATGGCCGTTGAAAAAAATCTTGATCTGCGGGTGGAACTGTATAATCCGGCCCAGCAGGAGGCTGAATATCAGAAAAGCCGGGGGA
>DAIQQT010000093.1:0-8166 GCA_036786685.1 Trichlorobacter sp. | reverse complement strand
GCGAAAATATACTACAAAACGGCTGTTTTAACTACTTCAATTTCAACAGCCTGCTTGATTAAATACATTAAATATTCGCTTTTGTAAAATCCATACCTGATCAGGATGCCACGCGATTATTGCACCACCTTAACCTGAACGTAACAGTGGGCTGCTAGGATGCAATCAGCAGAAAAACGTATGCAATGCAACCGTAACCCTGTTCAGGCCAGGCGTAACCGCTGTAACCCGCGAGAGGCAGCCATGAAGACCTTTAAAGCAGACCTGCATGTCCATTCCAGCTACTCCAACAAGCCGACCTACTGGGCCATGCGTAAATTCAACTGCCCGGAGAGCTACACCTCGCCCCGGCAGCTCTATCAGACCGCCCTGGCGCGGGGGATGCACTATGTCACCATCACCGACCATAATGCCATCGGCGGAGCGCTGGAGATCGCCCATCTGCCCAATACCTTTATCAGCGCCGAGATCACCACCCACTTTCCTGAAAACGGCTGCAAGGCCCATCTGGTGGTGCTGCATATCTCCGAGGCCCAGTATGCTGAGATAATGGTGCTGCGTAAAAATGTCTACGAGCTGGTCGCTTACCTCAATCAGGAACGGATCGCTCATTTTCTAGCCCATCCGCTCTATGCCCAGAACGACAAGCTGACCATCGAGATTATCGAAAAGAGCCTGCTGCTCTTCACTACCTTTGAGGTGCAGAACGGCTGCCGGGCCCGCCGCTTTAACGATGTTACCGCCCGGCTGGCCGGTGCGTTGACTCCGGCCATTGTTGAACGTCTGGTGGAACAGCACCGGATCACTCCGACAGGACCCACCCCCTGGCAGAAGGGGATGGTGGGCGGCTCCGATGACCATGGCGGCCTGTTCATTGCCCGGGCTCATACCTGCAGCCACCGGGGCGAGGACCTTGACGCCTTTCTTGACGCTGTCAGGCAGGGTAGTACCTGGGCGGAAGGGGAGCATGGCGGGCCGCTGACCATGGCCCACAGCCTCTATGGTGTGGCCCACAGCTTCTATCGTGAGCGTTTCGGCGAGCGTAGGCGGAGCGCCACCCCCTTTGTCAGCGCCCTTCTGGACCGTTTTTTCAATCTGGGTACCGACAAAGGCTCCTTTGTGGAAAAGATCAGGCTGTTTGTGCTGAAAAACCTGCCGGAAAAGCGTTCAGCCCGGGAGCTCAGCTTTGAAGAGCTACTGGACAGCGAGGCCCGGCAACTGCTCAATGATGCCCTTTTTCTGGAAGGGATCAAGGGGGCCGACCTGAACCATAAGATCTTCATGGTTACCAGCCGGTTGGTAAACCGGATTCTGTATCAGTACACCAACCGCTTCATGTCGCTCTCCATGCAGGCCGGTTTTTTCGATTATCTCAACACGGCAGGCACCATTGGCCTGGTGCATCTGCTGATCTCCCCCTACTACCTGGCCTTTCATCACCAGCACAAGGGCAAGGAGCTGATCAGTGAAATAGAGGAGCGACTGCCGGAGATTCCGTTTTCGCCTGCAGAGGAGAAGATCGCCCTGTTCACCGATACACTGGATGAGATCAACGGCGTGGCCATGACGATCCGGCGTCTGATCAAGACCGCACAGGAACGCGGGATCAGCCTGACCGTGATCACCTCCGGCGATGGCAGTCAGGCCGCACCCGCAGGGGTGAAACAGTTCCAGGCGGTGGGTGATTTCGTGCTGCCGGAATATCCTGAACTGAAGCTCAGCTTCCCGCCGATTCTGGATGTGCTGAACTACATCGAGAAGGAGGGGATCACCCGTATCCATGTCAGCACCCCCGGTACGGTCGGCCTGCTGGGGCTGCTGATCGCCCGGCTGATGAACATCCCGGTGGCAGGCACCTATCATACCGACATTCCCCAGTATGTCCGCAGCCTGACCAATGACGAGTTTTTGGAGCAGGCGGCCTGGAGTTATATGATCTGGTTCTACAACCAGATGGAAGAGGTGCTGGTTCCGTCTGCCGGTACGCGGGAACAGCTGCTCTCCCACGGTCTGCCGCTGGAGAAGATGAAGCCGCTACCGCGCTGGGTTGATACGGAACAGTTCAGGCCGGATAAACGGGTCGAACGATATTGGCTTGAGCGCGGCCTTAGCGGCAGGACAACCCTGCTCTATGTTGGCCGGGTCTCGCGGGAAAAGGGGCTTGATCTGCTGGTGGAGGCCTTTTGTAGGCTGGTGGATGAAGGAGCGGAGCTCTGTCTGGCAATCATCGGCGACGGTCCCTACCGCACTGAGATGGAGCAGTCCCTTGCCGGGTATCCGGCGCTGTTTACCGGCTATCTGCAGGGTGAAGAACTGCAGCGGGCCTATGCCTCAGCAGACCTGTTTGTCTTCCCCAGCGCCACCGACACCTTCGGCAACGTGGTGCTGGAGGCTCAGGCATCAGGGCTGCCGGTGATTGTTTCTGATGCCGGGGGACCCTGTGAATTGATGGTTGGCGGAGAGACCGGCATGGTGTTCAGCGCCGGGGAACAGGATGCACTGACCGGCGCAATCCGCAGTATGAGCGCCAATCGCCTAATTCTTTCCCTGATGGGAGAGAGCGCCCGGAGCTTTGTGCTGGCAAAGGCGCCACATGCATCAGATACCTACAGTACCATCCTGCAGCCCGGCCCCAGGCCGGATGCCGGTTATTCCACGTTTGGGGAGAGCCCATGTCTGCAGTCCTGTTCCTGCTGATCGCAACATTCCTGCTTGCTGCCTACCTCTGGTGGGGTTTTCGTTTTTTGCCGGCTGAACGCTGGCAGATCTTTGCAACCGTGCCGGAGCGTAAAAACGAGCTGGGAAGCTGGCAGGGGACCAACTTCACCTGGTACGGCCTTTTGACCGCCAACGCCTATCTGGTGGCGGTTGCCGTGCTGTTGGTGTTGCTGGGGTCGGTTGGTGTGCCACCGCTGGGTACGGCCCTGCTGGCTGCAGCCCTGCTCTGCTGCTGTGTGCCGGCCTCACGGCTGGTGGCGCGGATCGTAGAGAAAAAGGCTCACACCTTTACCGTGGGGGGCGCAGTCTTTGTGGGAATCATCATCACCCCGTTTCTGATCGGTCTGCTGAACCGGCTGGCTGGCCCGCAACTGGGCTTTCAGATCCCGGTTATGGCGGCCTATGCTGCCATTGCGATCGCCTATGCCTTTGGTGAGGGGCTGGGGCGGCTGGCCTGCATCAGTTTCGGCTGCTGCTATGGTAAACCGGTTTCACCGGATGGTGGATTGTTGAACCGGCTTTTCAGTGGTCGCGGCTTTGTCTTTCAGGGCAGAACCAAGAAGGTTGCCTATGCGGGGGATATGGAGGGGGTTGAGGTCATTCCGATCCAGGCCATAACAGCCGTGCTGTATACCGCCTGCGGCCTACTGGCAACCGCGCTGTTTCTTGCCTCCCACCATGCCGTTGCCTTTCTGTTGGCCACCACGGTTACCCAGGGCTGGCGCTCTTTTTCCGAGACCATGCGGGCCGACTATCGCGGCGCAGGCAGGATCTCGGCCTATCAGGTCATGGGGGTGGTGGGTCTGCTGTACGCCTTTGTCATGGCCTGGCTGCTGAGGGGCGATGCGAGCGCACCTGCTCAATTCGCTGCAGGACTTACCAGCATCTGGAGTCCGGCCCTGATCCTGTTTCTGCAAGGGATCTGGTGCATCATCTTTTTCTACACCGGACGCAGTACCGTTACCGGGGCCACGCTCAGCTTTCATGTTCACCATGACCGGATCTGATGATTCATGCCAACTACGACACGCCACCCCAACCAGCTTGATACGGAAGAAGCGCTGGCATTATTGAAACAGCTGGTCCTGCTGGATGGGCCGGGTTCAACCAACCTGTCGCGCCTGCAGGTGATGCAACTGCTTTGTGCCCGTAAACGGGCCCTTGCTGCAGGTGACCACTCTTTTGATACGCTGCTGTTTGAACTGGGCAATCAGCTGGATGAACAGATCCGGGATGGCGCCCCGCTGGCAGTCAAAAAACGGTTTACCCTGCTGACCGACTACTTCCACAAGCTGGAACTGGCCACCGGCCACCTGAACCACCTGGCCTTTATGGGCAGTTACCAGCTTGATGTTGAGCTGCTGGTGGAGCTGAAACATGACATGGAGTGGTTTGAAGAGATCGGGGCCGGTCTGTTCAGCCGCCTGATGGTGGATGATCTGCTTAAGAGCCAGCTGCTGGACAGCTTCGGCCGCCGCCGGGTCAAGCTGCTGGTGGATGGCCTGGCACAGACTCAGACCGTCAGGACCCAGAAAAACGACATGAAGTTTTTTGATCTGCAGGCGGTGCAGGGGATTATCAGCCGGCTGCAGCAGCTGGAAAAGGAAGAACGGCTGTTCATGCTGCTGGCGGAGATTGTGGCGGAACAATCCAGGCTGAATCAGGCCGCCATGAGCACGCCCCAGGGGCGGGAGGTGATCCGGCGGGTTACCACCATTGAACTGCGCCAGCGCCACGGGGTGGAGGGTGATATACCGGATGAGCTGTTTCAGAAGGCCTTTGAACTGGTCAAACTGGAGGCGATCTACTCCAATGCCATCCTGCCGCAGGTGGTACGGGGCAATAGCGTCCTGCGGCAGGATTTCATCAAAAAATCAGGGCTGGATCTGTTCTACATTGAAGATTTAGAAGATCAGTACTGCAGGCGTAACGGCATTGATCCTGCTTTGATACGGGAGCTGCGGGAACAATAATCGCGCTGTGTACGGCAAACAGCCATGATGATTTGTTGTTGTAATGCCCCCTAAAAAATAATACTTGCCCATGCTTCCGTGCGACGGTAGTATGGACTATGATTGTTTCATTTCATGACAGTGAAACCAGTAAAGTCTGGGAAGGTCAGTTCTCCCGCAAGCTGCCCCATGATATTCAGCAGGTGGCACGGCGTAAGTTGAGGATGCTTAACAACGCTGGTCGGGTGGATGATCTACGCATCCCTCCGCAAAACAGACTTGAGAAGCTTTCCGGTGATCGTGAAGGACAGTGGAGTATTCGGATCAACGACCAATGGCGAGTCTGCTTCCTCTGGAATGAAGGAACGGCATCGCGTGTTGAAATATGTGATTATCACTGAGGTGATGGATATGGCACAACTAGCAAACGTACATCCTGGGGAAGTCTTGAAAGAGGAATTTCTGGTACCTATGGGGATCAGCCAGTACCGGCTTGCCAAAGAGATCGGGGTAACGGAATCCAGAATATCGGCCATTTGCCAAGGCAAACGGGCAGTCGGGGCGGATACTGCTGCCCGTCTTGCCCGTTTCTTTGGAACTACTGCCGCCTTCTGGCTTGGCCTTCAGGCTGATTATGATACAGAAGAGGTGGAGCGTAACCTGTCTGCCGAACTGGAAAAGATTCATCCCTGGAAGATGGCGGCGTAAGGCTGGTACCTGCTTTTGTGCGTGACCAGCCCGACGGTCTTTTTCGTTGCCCCCGCGTTCAGACGAAAGTAGGGACACACCATTATAATAAATCTGTCATCTTTTCTTCGTGAGCAGCACCCTTCCGCTGCCTGATCTGGTAGCACTTCCCTCTTGCTGATACTCAACATCTAAGCCCAGTTTTGCCATTGCGGCAGGCTTCTCAAATTTTCTCCCTTCCTTTCTTGAAATTGCCGAAAAGGGTGGTATTCAAGTATTCGCATAGTGCGAATAAGAACATGCTCTTTCCTCAACCCGGTAGTTGTGGTTGTGACACACTTGTTAACATAACAGAAAGTCAGGCCTGACCCCATGAGCTATTCAAGTTGTGAGCAATGGTTAAAAATGAGGTTCAACTTGCGCCAAGACCGGCCTGAAAACCCGGCAGGTCAAAGCCATGCCCGTTATGCAGGAGTAAGAAATGCTGATTGGACTGCATTTTAAGAAAAAACGTGAAGCCAAAGGGCTAAGCCAAAAAGACGTAGCTCAAATGATCAGAAGTGACTTTCAGGAGTCGCTTCTCTGGGATTTTGAAAGTGGCGACGATAATGACATTGATGGATGGTTGATCGGAGACTTCAAAAAATACTGCACTACAATTGACATAAAACCAGAAGAATTCGCGGACATTCCAATCACTGACCTTGCCATTCTCCCCTTATCAGCTTTAGTGAAAGCACGTAGAGAGCAAAAAAAACTATCAACCGAGGAATTAGCCGAACGCATCGGGTATTTCCCCCTAGTCGTCGAAGCACTGGAAAGCGGCCGAGCAGACTCTGAAATATGCATAGATGCTCTTCGGAGTATCGGAACTGAGCTTGATATCCCGTTCCGCCTGCTTCTCGAGAAAATATAAGATAAGCTGTGGCCGTGACACACTTGTTAAAATAACAGAAAGTCAAGCCTGACCCCATGAGCTTCCCATGAGCTTCATGAAGACAATAAAGCTTATCCGTATGTGGATGTTGATATGCCCATAGATTTTGATAAAAAACTGAATTATGTAACCATCGGTGAGAGCCGAATTACGATAGTGCACAAAGAACAGGCATTATATGTTTTTATAGGTCTAGCTGTGTTATTTCAGCTGGTTAGTATGATGTGGAGCTGGTTACATGAACTTTTATCTGGTCCATACTTGGGATTACTACTACTGATTGCGATTGGATATGTGCTGTATGTTTACGGCCGTCATGCTTTAGGTACAGATATTCCGCGTACGACCACTATTGACTTTGCAAAGCAGGAGGTAACTTTTACCTATACCAGTGCAACCGGGAAAAAAATATGTGTGCCTTTTGACGATGACAGGCCGCTTAGGGCCGTAACGGATGTTTATCCGGGGCAGGTTGAGAGAGTCGCTTTAGTGCTTGTGGTAGGAGAACAGAAGTGGACAATTCGGGTCTATTCCGGTCCCAATGGTGATGAAGATAAGCGTGAAGCAGAGTATGTGGCCAATTACATTAATAGCGAGTTGAAGCGCCGCGATGTCAGAGCGTTGCAGCCAGTGGAGGAAAGCCGGGTAAATCAGCTTATCTCACAACAGAAAACGCCTGAAGCAGCTCAACCGGTTAATTTGGTCATGGGGTTGAAGCTCAATCCTGACTATGTGACGTTTCGTGAAAGCAGTATCGCCATAAAGAATGAAATAGGGATTGTTATAATGATGTCAGTATTTTTGTGTTTGGCTTTGCTGGCTTGTATTGTTTCTATGCTTATGATGTCCGTCTTTGAGTTGGGCTCGAATGTAACCTTGCTTTCAGGGATCATAATGATTTCACTATTGTGCTATTGCTTTTCACGGAAATTATTTCCTGAAACTACCACCATTGATTTTGCAAGCCAAAAGATTACTGTGACAGGATTGACCGGAAGGGTACGACGCATGTTCGATTACGGCGATGTGCCTGTCAAAGCGGTAGCAACAATAATTACAACGTATGGTGTACCTACAAGAGCGGATCTGGCTTTGGAGATTGGATCGCAGCGCTGGAAGTTGCGGGGGTACGATACACTTGATAATCCTGAAACCGAGCTGTTGATTAATGCCATTAACGATAAGCTGAAACGCCATGGAAACCAGCGATACTTCCCGTATTAAAAGATTAACCGCCCCTCAAGCTACAATCCCCACCCTCAGCGCGGACTATAGTGGCGCTTCAACCAGCGGCTTAAGCCATCCAGGCCCGGAAACAGCACCCGTTCAGTAATGTTGGCCTGGTCAAGTTTGTCGCGGATCTCCCATTTTAAAGCAGCCGGTATGATGATCTTGCGACCGGTGTCAGGGTGTTGCTCCAGCCAGCTGTCCAGCGCCATGCCGGGGGAGGTCATGACCGAGCAGAAGGCAAACTGGTTGACGATCCGGTCATCAATGGAGGGTGGTTCAAAAAACACGGCAACATCATCCCGGGTAATGGCATCCAGCTCAGGTAATGATTTGATCACTTCCGACAGCATCTCTACCGTCAGTACATTGGCCCCTTCCTGCTCAAGTTTGTGACGCAATACATCTGGCAAAAGCTGGTGTGCCTTGACGTAATTCACGGCCCAGACCACCCCGTCAATATCACTTTTTTCAATATTTGCCGTGGCAAAGTGCATGGCGATGAAGGGGGAGTAGGTCCAGTCCAGCAGCCGGGTGGGCAGGCCATAGTGCTGCGCCACTGATAACCAGTGCCAGATGGAGTCCCGTTCTACTACCCGTTGATGGGCGTACTTTTTGAAATTACGCATCAGGTGGTGTTCAAGC
>DAIQQT010000430.1:0-1701 GCA_036786685.1 Trichlorobacter sp. | reverse complement strand
CATCAATGGCGGCAGCCGCTGAACAACGTCTCACTTCTGGTGCAAAATCTTCAACTTGACCATGACGAGGGGACACTCACACAGGAAAGCTGCCGTTCAGCGGTGAGTGATTGCATGCAGATACTCACTACCATGTCGCGTACCATCGACCGTTTCCAGCGGTTTTATAAACCTGACTCCGAACGTCATCCCTTCGAACTGTATGCTGCAGTTACTGAGGCACTGTCGCTTATCAGCGATGACCTTGCCTCGTGCGGCATTACCTTGACGATCGTCAACGAAGGAGATGGAGAGATTGTCGGCTTTAAAAAAGAATTCTGCCAGACACTGCTGCATATCGTACAGAATGCCAAGGAAGCGTTGCTTGCCCATAAAACACCGGCTCCGTTTGTGGAAGTCCTGTGCGCACGGCGGGATCTTGGCCTCCAGGTGACCGTGCGGGATAATGGGGGGGGTATCCCCGAACACTATCTGGAAAAGATATTTGACCCGTATTTTACCAGCAAATTCAAGTCGCAGGGGACGGGAATGGGGCTGTACCTCTCCAAGTTGATTATTGAGCACCATATGGGGGGAACCATTCGGGTAAACAACTACCGCAGCGGCACTGAAGTCAGTATATTGCTCCCTCTGAGGCTGTCTGAACAACGTCCGGATGAAGAGGAAGGCCCATGAGCACCTGGAAAAAGATCATGATTGTGCTGTTGCTGCTTGCCCTCGGTTGTCGTGATCCTCAGCCGGAACAGCAAGGGCCCCGCTATAGCAGCGTACCGGCTAAACGACATGACGCGGTTTTTTCGTTTGCCGTGCATCCGTTGCATAATCCCCAGAAGCTGACCCAGGCCTATCAACCGTTGATTGAGTATCTCAACCAACGCTTGCAGGGAGGTCGGCTGGTTCTTGAGGCATCGCGTGATTACGGTAATTATGAGGAAAAAATTCGGTCAGCATCCCCCCATTTTCTGCTGCCTAACCCCTGGCAGACGCTCCAGGCCATGAGGCACGGCTACAGTGTCATTGCCATGGCGGGAGCATCTGAAGATTTCAGGGGGATCTTTGTGGTTAGAAAGGACAGCAAACTGACGCATCCAGCCGACCTGAAAGGAAAGGCGGTCAGTTACCCATCTCACACGGCCCTGGCAGCCTGCATCATGCCGCAGTATTTTCTGCACCAGCATGGTATCCGGGTCACCACCGACATTGTGAACCGGTATGTGGGGTCCCAGGAATCTTCAATCATGAACGCCTATCTGGGCCAGACCGCTGTCGGCGCCACTTGGCCGCCACCCTGGCGCGCCTTCCAGAAGGATCACCCGGCTGAAGCGGCGCAGCTGAAGGTGATCTGGGAGACACCGCATCTGCTTAATAATTCGGTCATGGCCCGACATGACCTGCCGGTTGAAATCCGGGATCAGATTCGCGCCGCCTTGACGACCCTGCAGGATTCTACAGAGGGCCGTCAGATCTTGAGCGGTATGGAAACGGCACGGTTCACCCCTGCCAAAGATGCCGACTACGAACTGGTCCGCAGTTACATCACTCGTTTTGAGCGAGAGGTGCGGTCGGTTGAACAGCCGTAGCCGGTTAAGGTCATTGTCCGTCGCAATCGACACATGCTGATTACTCTTGCCTCAACGCGACAAAAACCGTAGCCTTCCCCCTGTTACAACATTATCTCTATGGAGCAGGATTACATGCAAC
>DAIQQT010000429.1:0-1701 GCA_036786685.1 Trichlorobacter sp. | reverse complement strand
TTGACACCTCCGGCATGGTGACCCTGATGGAAGACGGCCTGGTAAAAGGAGCCCGCGGGTTGATATCCATGCAGGAAATCATTACTGATCTGCCACGCCTGGGCAAACCACGACCACTGCATGAATTGCGCAGGATTCTGGGGGTACAACGATGACAACTGAAAAACCATTAGTCCGGCTGATCCAGGAACGCCTGGAAGGCAACCTGCAGGAACTGCCGGTCTTCCATACTGTTGCCGTAAAACTGCAGCAGTTGCTCTCTTCCCGCAGCTTTGAAATTGATGATGTGATAGAGCTGATCAGCGAGGATCAATCCCTTTCTGGTCGGGTGCTTAAAGTTGCCAACTCATCCTACTACGCGGGCCTGAACAAGATTGCCACCATCAAGGATGCTATTATCCGGCTGGGGGCGCAGGAAATTGCCAACATGGCCATGCTGGCATCACAGTTTGAATTTTACAACTCACCCAATGAGACCTTGAATCGCTTGATGCAGAGTCTCTGGGGGCATGCACTGGCCTGTGGGGTGGGCGCAAAATGGCTGACCCGCAAGGCCGGTTACCCCGGCATGGCATCAGAAGCATTCATGGGGGGGCTGATGCATGATATCGGTAGCTTGGCCCTGCTCAAAGTCCTTGATGATATCCAGAAAAGCAAAGAAAGCTCAGTTCTGTTTTCGGACCAGCTGATCAGCGAAATTATTGAGGCGATGCACGAAGAGGTGGGCTACAACCTGATGAAGGCCTGGAACTTCCCTGACTTTTACTGTGATATTGCGAAAAATCACCATGCTGCTGAATTTGATCAATCCAACATTCTGCTGGTGGCGGTTCGTCTTTCAAACCTGGCCTGTAGAAAACTGGGGCGTTCCCTGCACCCGGCAGATCCGACCATCTCAATCTTTTCCGCGCCGGAAGCACATTTTCTGGGACTAAAAGAGATTGCACTGGCTGAACTGGAAATTATTATTGAGGATGCAGATGGCATCAGTATGACCTGACACGCCTTGCTACTATCTTTTTTTCTTCCCCTTCTTCAAAAAGCGTTCAACCCCCTGATTATGCTCGCTCAATGTCCTTGAAAACTGGTGGGTTCCATTCTTGCGGGCAACAAAATACAAATAATCCGTGCTGGCCGGCTGTAATACTGCCTGCATCGCTTCCAGACCAGGGTTGCCGATCGGCCCGACAGGCAGACCTTTCACTTTATAGGTATTGTAGAGACTATTTCGCTGCAGATCCTGTTTTGTAACGGTACCTCCAAAGACTTTAACACCGTAAATGGCGGTCGGGTCACTCTGCAGCGGCATCCCGATCCGAAGACGATTCAGAAAAACCGATGCAATTAACGGTTTTTCTTCTGACGAAACCGCTTCCCGCTCAACAATGGAGGCAAGGATCACCACCTTCTCAATCGTTGTCTGCCGTGCCTCAAGTAACGGCTTAAGCCCTTCGGTCTTATGCCGGAATGCACGTACCATCTCCGTCACCAGACCCGCCTCATCCATCTGAAAACCGATCTGATAGGTACCGGGAAACAGATAGCCTTCTGCACTCTTTGCGCTGATGCCCAGTCCAGCAAGCAGGACACGGTCTGAACAGGCCTCAAGAAATGCCGCACGGTCAAAAACACCCTGTTTTTGCAGCAATTCCGCAGCCTGATAGATGGAATACCCTTCCGGCAGGGTAAACTTGCAGGCAT
>DAIQQT010000092.1:0-8220 GCA_036786685.1 Trichlorobacter sp. | reverse complement strand
AGACCAGGGGGCGGATCACCGTAATATCGCCGGTATCGCAGACGGTTCTAGCAGCCATCGCCTTGAGGGTGCCGATAAAAAACTGGTTCAGCAGCAGGTTTTCGATAAAATCATCCCGGTGGTGCCCCAGGGCCAGCAGATTGCAGCCCAGTCGGCGGGCAGCACCGTACAGCGCACCGCGCTTGAGGCGGGCGCAGAAGGAGCAGTAGGAGGAGCCGGGCCGCAGCTTGGCAGTGATCAGATCAACATGGTCAGTCTGTTCAATAACCAGCTCAAGGCCCAGGCCTGCGACAAAGCTGCGGATGTTGGCGGTATCAAAGCCTGGGAATCCGGCATCCACGGTAACCGGAACCAGCTGATAACTGATCGGTGCGCGGCGTTGCATCTCAACCAGCAGCATCAGCAGCAGCAGGGAGTCCTTGCCGCCGGAGACACCAACGCAGATCCGGTCACCGTCTTTGATCAGGTCGAAGTCGCCGATTGCCCTGCCGACACCGTTACGCAAGGATCGCCAGAGCCTGGGGGCGATATTTTCTGATGCCAGGTTTTTCATGAGGCTTTTCGGCTGATTCGTGCCAGTGATTTTTTGACCGCCTCAGGAGTTTTATGACCTGCAGTGAGGGCCTGCTGGAGTAGTTTAATGCCGTCCTGAGGTGCCCCAAGGTGGTCTGCCAGCAGCAGGCCGGACTGGTAACAGGCCTCAGCAAGCAGCTCAGTGTCGTTTGGTGACAACCGGGGAGACTCCTCAATTACCTGTTGATAGCCAGTGAAAGCGGTTTGGTACTCTGCCGCACGTTTATAGGCATGGGCGCTTTGCAGCAGGTGTATGAGACGGGTGCCGGGGGCAGCGGCCAGATCGGCCGCCCGGAGATGAGCCTGCGCTGCGGGAAGATGTTGTGCCAGCTTCTGGTGCAGTGCGGCTATTCGCTGGACTCCGCCGAGATCAGGGAAGAAGTCGGCCCGTGTGCGGTATGTATCCAGAGCTTCCTGAAACCGGCTGGTGCGTTCATACAGTCTGCCCAGCTCAAGCATGACGCCGGGATGGAGCGGATGCAGCCGTCTGGCCTCCAGTAGCAGGGGCAGTGCCTGGTCATCCTGCTTGTCCTTGATATGCGTGTCTGCCTGGTGGAACAGTTTTGAGGCCTGTTGCCGATCTGCTGAAGGCAACAGGGCAGAGCGATTGGCCAGTTGATCCAGAACCGCAAGTGGCGGCAGGCGGTCCGGGTGTCGTAGGGGGAAGTTGAGGTTTGCCCAGCCCCGCTCCGGCTTGAAGTCGGTTTTGGTGTTGAAGCGCTGTGGGATGGTGTTATCAAAGTGCCAGCGGTAGTAGTCAAGTTGGCTGGTCCCCTTCCAGTCCGGAAACTGATCCCGGGATGCCGGTTTGTAGCCATGGTTGGGCTTGATGCCGGACATGCTCTCAACTGTGTGAAAAAACTCATGCATGACCAGCAGCGGTGCATAGCTGTTGATCAGACGATGCCCGGGGATCTGGATAAAGCCCCGCAGTGGGCTGCTTACTGTCCAGGGGATCAGAACATGCGGCAGACTGCCGCCGGTGGCATATTGGGCCAGTTTGTCACCGCCGCCGCCCCAGATATAGACGATGGTGTCCACCTGCTGATAGCGATCGCGCAGGAACGGCCAGAGAGACGGGGTGGCGCTGTTCAGATCCGGTTCCCGTATCTCGCCGCTGGTGCCGTCCGGTCTGATACGGAGCGTTCTGACCGTACCGGGGTATTCCAGTGTTGTGAATGTTGAGGAAAGACGCCCCTGACTCAGGGATTCAAGGTAACCGCGCAGGGCACTGAAGGCGCGGTTGGCACGGGATTTCTGCTGCTCGTTGAGTACGGTTGTGCCGGTAACCCGGTTGTTGTGGAGGCCGGGCTGATCAACGCTTACTTCATGCAGAAATACCAACAGGAAACGGTGGGTATACTCAGGCTGGCGGCGTGGTTGCGCCAGCATCCGCCGGGCAAGTTGCAGGTGGGTGTCGCTATCAAGCAGATTTGGCCCCCAGGATTTGGCGATGTGAGGGTACTGACTGGCCAGCTCTGAGATCCGGCCAAACAGATCAACGGCCTGTTGCCAGTTTGCCTTGCCAAATTCATGGTGTCCCTGCCACCAGGCTGCCAAGGCCACCTTGCGGGCGAATCTGGTTTTCAGATGATCCGGGGCAAGCGTGTACGCCTCCTCCGCAGCTGCCAGCATGGCCGGGAAGTCATCGGCTTTTTCAGCGGCATCCAGACGCTCGGCAATAATTGCCAAAGGGGTAGCTGCCTGGGCTCCAGCCTTGGCGGTGATGCCGGTCAGCTCAGTCGGCTCTTCAGGCGGCAGTTGATCGTCGGCGTTGACTGGCGCTGCCAGCGCACCGCAGCAGGCTGTCAGTATCAGAAGCCGCCGGAGGGGGGACATGGATTCTAGCTCCGGCTGACCCGTTCCAGCAGGGAACGGACCATCGGGGAAAAGGTTTCATGCTCCAGCAGGAAGGCATCATGACCGTAGGCAGACGGGATCAGGTGGTATTCCACCTCTTTGCCCAGTCCCTGCAGGCAGGTGGCCATCTCCTCGGTCTGGTAGGGGGGGTAGAGCCAGTCAGAGCTGAAGGCGAAAAACTGAATCGGTGCGGTGACCCGGCTGAAGGCATCGGCCATGGATTCGTAGCCCCAGGCCACATCATACAGGTCCAGTGCCTTGGCAAGGTAAAGGAAGCTGTTGGCATCAAAACGATCCACAAAGTTGTAGCCGTTGTAGTTCAGGTAGCGCTCCACCTCAAACTGGCCAAAGAACTCAAACAGACCGTCTTTGGCTGAAAAACGGCGATCAAACTTCTGCCACATTGATTCATCGGACAGGAAAGTGATGTGACCGATGCCACGGGCCAGTGCCAGGCCATCCTTGGGGTTGTGCTTGTACTCCCCCTTTTTCCAGGTGGGGTCGTTGTAAATGGCCCAGCGTGCCACGGCGTTAAGTGAAATTGCCTGAGGCGACGGGCGCGGTGTGGTGGCCAGGGCGATTACCGAAGCGACCCGATCCGGGTACTGGGTAGCCCATTCCAGGGCCTGCATGCCGCCCATGCTGCCCCCCATGACACAGAGCAGTTGCTTGATTCCCAGGTGGCTGATCAACAGCTCCTGGGCACGAACCATATCGCGCACGGTGATGACCGGAAAGGTAAGGTTGTAGCGCTTGCCGGTCCTGGGGTTGATGGAGGCCGGGCCGGTTGACCCGTAGCAGGAGCCGATCACATTGGAGCAAAGTACGCAGTAGCGGTCAGTGTCCAGCAGTTTGCCGGGGCCGACAATGGCATCCCACCAGCCCGGCTTGGTGTCTTCTGCGCTGCGTTTGCCGGCCAGATGGGCGTCACCGGTCCAGGCATGCTCCACCATAATGACGTTGGAGCGATCAGCGTTGGGAGTGCCGTAAAGCTCATAGACCAGGGTGATCGGCGCAAGTATCCGTCCACTTTCCAGGCGGATGCCGGAGTCAAAGGTTATGGTCTGTTCCTGCACAACACCGATGGACATGATTACCCCGAAACAACAAAAGCCCCTGCATGTGTGGGAGCAGGGGCCTTGAGTAACGTCAAGATCCTCGCTCATCTTCGCCTTGCGGCAGGATTTAGCACCTGACGCCCCTACCGGGACCGGTTGCTGTGGTTTCATAGGGCCTTATCCCTCCACCACTCTTGATAAGCAGGTTGTGGGCGGTAAAATACGTGAATGATCCCTGAGAGTCAATGTAAATCAAGCGGGTTATCGTTCAATTGGATAGCTCTGGAAAATGCTGTTACCATCTGGTATAACATTCAGGATTTCTGCAACAGACAAACTAGATCATGATACGACGGAATCGGGAGGATATTTATGCGACGGTTGGTGCTGCTGTTCGGTTTGCTATTGCTGCCGCTTGTGGGGGGCTGTGCCCATAACTACTATAATCTGCCGCAGGATGCGGTGGCGGAAAAGGTAAAGGTACTGGGTGTGGTGCCGATTATTGTTGATACCGACTCTGACATCCGTCACCCCCAGCGTGAAGAACTGATCACCCTGCTGACCAATGTTAACCGCTCTTTTGAACGGGACCTGCTTCGGCTGGTAAAAAATACCAACAGTTTTTATACCGTAACCCTGCTTGATGCAGATCCCAAGGCGGTCTTTGCCAACACCCTGTTCAGGCGTGAGCGCCGTGACGATGCAGCTATCCAGTACAACAAATATTTCTGGAAAGAAGATGCCCTGGCAGACTTCATGCGTAAAAACAGTCTGGATGCGACCATGTTTGTGGTGGTCAGCGGTATCACCCGCCCTGATAAGATTTCCTCATCCAATCTGCTGGATTCTCTGACAACCGACTATAACTTTCTGGTCATGACCGCCCAGATTGTGGATGCCAAGGCTACCATTCTGTGGGAATACCCCAACTTCCGGCAGCGGACTCTTTCGTACAGTCCGTTGATGAACCTGCAGTACCCTGATTTTGACGAGGCCAAGGCCAATATGAGCCCCCGCGTACAGGTCAAGTTCAAGACCCTGGAGGGGATTCGGCGCTCCCTTGAAAAGCGGCGTCTGGACCTGCTGCGCCGTGAAACTCCGGAGGTAGAGCTGTACATGAGCCAGTTTGAGGATATGACCTCCATGCTGGAGATCGACAAGGACCGCAAACCGGCGCCTCCCGCGCAACCTGCGCCAAAGAAGGATGAACAGGAGACTAAAAAGTGAAGATAGATATCAGCTTTGAAGGCGGCCAGAAGGTGGCTGCCAGCTTCCCGGACGGTCTGCAGATGGTAACTGACCAGCCAGGTGCTGATGGTACCCCAGGCGCCGCACCTTCGCCCTTTGCCTGTTTTCTCGGTTCCATCGGCACCTGTGCCGGTATCTATGTGCTTGAGTTCTGCAATGCCCGCAAGATTCCGACTGAGAAGGTCTCGCTGACCCAGAACATTGAGTTTGAACTTGATCCGCAGGGAAAACGGCGGGTCAGCAAGGTGAGTATGACCATCAACCTGCCACCTGAGTTTCCTGAGCGCTACCAGAAGGCGATTGTCAAGGCAGCCGAGCTTTGCTCAGTAAAAAAAGCGATCATGCATCCACCCGAATTTGTTGTTGATTATCAGGTAGTATAAAGGTCGCCGTGGACGAAACACGTAAAGCAAAATTGACCAAGGAGCTCCAGGGGATCGGTGTTGGCGCTGTTGGCCTGTTCATCCTGCTGGCCTTTATCACCTTCAGCTCGGCAGATCAGTCCTTGAACAGCTGGTCAACCGAAGGAGGTATCCGTAACCTGGGGGGGCGTCTGGGTGCCCAGGTCGCCGATCTGTTCTTCATGTTGTTCGGTCTGGCATCGTACCTGTTGCCGGGGGCGCTGCTTTTTATCTCCTACAACCTGCTGCGTTTCAAGGAACCCCGCCTCCGTTTTTACAAGGTTGCTGCCTTTATCGGCCTGCTCTTCTCGCTGGCCTCGCTGTTTGCCTTCAGCATTGAATCCACGAACTTTATGGGGCAGCAGATTCCCACTGGCGGTCTGATCGGACGGGGAACGGTCTTGATGTTGCGGGGCAGCATGAACGCCTTTGGTGCCCTGCTGGTGTTACTGCCGTTGCTGGCCGCCTCAATCATGATCCTGTCCGGGTTCTCCTTTGTGCTGTTTGCCTCCTGGTGGCTGGAAAATCTGCGCACCAAATGGGCTGCCCGCAAGGAACGTAATGCCCATGCCAAAGAGGGGCGTGACCGGGACAGGGCGCTGGCTGAAGGGAAGGCGGTACCGGTTAGTGGTCCGGTAATCAAGGAAGCAGTGTCGTCGCCCCCTGCACCTCGTCCCAATTTCTTCAAAAAGGAAAAGAAAAAAGAGGCGGCCAAGGATAAGGCGGTGCAGGAGTCGTTTGACTTCATCAAGCAGGAGGGGGATTTTATCACCCCGCCCTTGTCGCTGCTGGATCCGCCACCTGCCACAGAACGCCGGGTTGACCGTGAGGCGTTGGAGATGAACGCCCGCCTGCTGGAAAAGAAACTGCTGGATTTCGGGATAGACGGCGAAGTGAAAGAGATCTGCCCCGGTCCGGTGATTACCATGTATGAGTTTGCCCCGGCCCCCGGCATCAAGATCAGCCGGATCGCCGGTCTGTCCGATGACCTGACCATGGCGCTGCAGGCGCTTTCGATCCGGATTGTGGCTCCGATCCCCGGTAAAGGGGTGGTGGGGATTGAGGTGCCGAACCGGGATCGTGAGACGGTCTATCTGCGCGAGATCTTTACCTGTGATGATTTTCTGCAAAGCCGGATGAAGCTGCCGCTGGTACTGGGCAAGGATATCGCCGGTCTACCCTCCCTGACTGATCTGGCCAAGGCCCCGCACCTGCTGGTGGCCGGCTCCACCGGTTCCGGTAAATCGGTGTCAGTTAACACCATGATCCTGTCCCTGCTCTACACCGCCACCCCCCGTGACGTCCGTTTCATCATGGTTGACCCCAAGATGCTGGAATTCTCCATGTATGAAGGGATTCCGCACCTGTTGCTGCCGGTGGTGACCGAACCGAAGAAGGCCTCACTGGCCCTGAAGTGGGCGGTGAACGAAATGGAGCGCCGCTACCGTCTGCTGGCAGACAAAGGGGTTCGTAATATTGAATCCTACAACCGCAAGCTGGCAATCGAGGAGGAAGAGCTGGCGGTCCATGAGCTTGATGATGAGGATATTATCGAAGAGCTGGAAGAGGTTATTGAGGGGGAAGATCCGGCAGTTCTGGATGAACCGCTGCCGTTTGTGGTTGATGATGAGGTGGATGAGCTGGAACACAGTCATCTGCCCTATATTGTGGTGATTGTGGATGAGTTGGCCGACCTGATGATGGTGGCCGGACGTGAGGTTGAGGAACATATCGCCCGTCTGGCCCAGAAGGCCCGGGCAGCCGGTATTCACCTGATTCTGGCTACCCAGCGCCCTTCGGTGGATGTCATTACCGGCCTGATCAAGGCCAACCTGCCGTCCCGCATCTCGTTTCAGGTCTCTTCCAAGGTTGATTCCCGTACCATCCTGGATTGCAACGGTGCCGAGGCGCTACTGGGGATGGGGGATATGCTCTATCTGCCCCCCGGTACCGGCCGTCTGCAGCGGGTCCATGGCGCCTTTGTCTCCGATGCCGAGGTGCAGCGGGTGGTCGATTTCCTCAAGAAACAGGGTAAACCGGTCTATGAAAAGTCGATCCTGGAGATGAAGGACAGTGACGACAAAGGCGGTAGCAGTGATGATGAGGAGCAGGACGAGCGTTGGGAGGATGCCCTGCGCCTGGTGGCTGAGACCAAACAGGCCAGCATCTCCATGGTCCAGCGTCGTCTGCGGATCGGCTACAACCGGGCGGCCCGGATTGTTGAGATGATGGAGCGGGAAGGGATGATCGCCCCCAGCGACGGCACCAGCAAACCCCGTGAGATCTATATGGATATCATCAACGCCTACCTGAATTCACAACTGACGAGGTAGTAATGCCAGAGCCACAGACTATCACCGCTACCGCAATCCAGTTTACTGTCAATCAGGGGGATCTTGACGCCAACCTGGTCTATGTCCGCGCTGCCCTGCAGAGGGTTGCAGCACAGGGGGCCAATCTGGTGGTGCTGCCGGAGATGTGGTCCACCGGCTTTGCCTACAAAACTCTGAACGAGCTGGCTCAGCGGACGGCAGGAGTGGTTGCGGAACTCTGTGAGCTTTCGGCACAGTACAAGCTGGTAATTGTGGGTAGCCAGCCTGAACCGGCTGATGACGGCCGGGTCTACAACACCATCCATGTTGTTGATAACGGTCAGGTGGTGGCTCGCTACCGTAAACTGCACCTGTTTTCACTGCTGGGTGAAGACAAGGCATTCAAGGGGGGCGATAGCTGGTGTCTGGCAGAGACCTCCATCGGCAAGGTCGGGGTCATTATCTGTTATGACCTGCGTTTTCCTGAGTTGTCCCGCCGACTGGCGCTGGAAGGGGCACGGGTGATCTGTGTGCCGGCCCAGTGGCCCAAACCACGTCAGGAACATTGGCGGACACTGCTGCGGGCCAGGGCGATCAGGAAATACGGAAATCGACCGTATTTTCCTGAAATTGTCCCCGGCCGAGTTTGATGCTTTCGAGGAATTTGCCGAGAAACTGCACTTTGCGCTTGAGAACGTACAGATTATAAACTTCCTGCGCGTTGGAAATGTGCGAACGGGTGGAAAAGGCAATCTGAACGTCGCCTGG
>DAIQQT010000091.1:5986-8382 GCA_036786685.1 Trichlorobacter sp. | reverse complement strand
TCTACCTTGCCTGCCTTGTGCAGACTGGCCCAGAGGCCTTGTATCTTGCTGGTCTGAGGGTCATCACCCAGGCGACGCTTGACGTTTGTACGCTTTTCCCAGACACCGGCTGCCACCGCTTTATCTTCCAGATCTGCGATCAGCTCATCTGCCTTGGCAATGGATAGCCTGGTGCTGGTTTTAACGCCGTAACCGGACAGGGTGGCGCGGTAGGTGTCATCATCAAGCGAGAGCTTGCCTTTAAGGGCGTGGATCTTCTTTACCTGGGCCGGGGTTGGCATGGTTTATCCCTCCACAAGTTGATACTGGTACACGCCACGCTGGCCGGGGACCTGGTTGCAGGTGATGGTGTGACCGTTGGCCCGCAGCTCTGCTATGATGCTGTTTACGGCGCAGACGCCGCAGCCCATGACGATTTCAAAGGTGGTGGCAGGCCCTTTGCGAAGGTAGGCCAGTACCTGCTGCAGGCGTGGGCTGTTTTCTATTTTTGCGGCATGCATGCGGTTCATAGTCTTCCTCTTTTCCTGTCTAGTTTGAGGTTTAACCGCTCAATGGGTGGCCGGATCAGCTCCGGCCACCGGTTCAACGGTTAATCCTTCTTTTGCTTGGCAGCGCTGAATTTAAGCGTCTGTTTTGCTTCAATCTGTATAGGCTCTCCGGTCTGGGGGTTGCGCCCGGTGCGTGCAGCGGTTTCTTTTACATGGAATACACCAAAGCCCTTGATGGTGACCCGCTCATTAGCAGCCAGGGTTGCTACTGCCTGGAATACTGCTTTTACCTGATCTTCTTTAACGCCTGCCTGCTTTGCCACTTCTGCGATTCCTGCCATGGTTAATTCTCCTCTGGTTTGTATTCCCGGCACGTATAGTCCGGGTTGATGGTGATGCCGAGCAGCTTGCAGTTAAGGGCCGGAGTGGCATGGTTTTCTTCGCCCTTCCACCCCGCAGTTTTCCTATTGCAGCACCGGCACCGCTTGTTGCCGTCTTGCCTGTTGGCCGGGCGGTAATCCGCCCGGATCTTGATTGAGGTGCGCATCTGGGGCATTACGGCACCTCTGTCAATTTGCGTTCTTTGGCCCATACATCAAGCCGCTGTTGCAGATCATCAGCGTGAGTTGTGGACCACAGACGGTTTGAGCGTATTGCACGGCGTGCTCCGGTGCCTCGGATGTATCCGACTATCCAGGCATCACCCAACCCGCGCATAACGCCTATGATTGTGTGGCCGTCATTGGGTGTTGTGTAGAAGTAGCAGCGACCATAAAACGTATCCCCTTGCGCCATTACGCCACCTCCAGAAACTTTTCGCCTTCGCCTTCATAGAAACGTATGATCAGCAGCTCTCCCACCGCATCAGTGACCGGCATTTCATCAGGGCAAGTGGTAAGCGCCCGCCGCAGTTCACCGACGGTATCGACCTCTTTGGTGCCAACAACCAATTCTTCCATCACGCCCCCCTATGCCGCTACATCCAGCGGAAGCGGCTTATAGCCGCCGTCTGTCTGGCGCTCATAAATACGCAGGTAGGGTTTTGATCCTACGGTCTGCAGGCTTTCGCCAATGGCGGTCATGGCCTGCTGCCAGCGTTCATCTGCAATATCCAACCTGCGCAGGGAGAGGATGCGGTTGACATTAAGACGGCCCTGCTTGTCAACCTGGAAGGCACCGTTGATCAGGGTGCGCAGCTCTGCCCGGCTGCCTGCTGACCACTCGGTTATGCATTCATCCACCAGAGCCTTGGCGGCCTGGAGCCGTTCATCAAAGATCTGGTGCTCATCAATAGAGCGCACAACCTTGTAGCGGCCATCAAAGCTGGTTAAGGTTACGTTGCCCACCCTGCCGCCCAGCTTGGCGTTGTACTTCTCTGCAGACAGTTCAACAAAGGCCTGTACGTCCTGCAGCGTTTTGACTTTAAAGTTGGCAATGGTGCCTGCCAGCCCTTTTGCCTGATCTACAATTTCATTGACCAGGGTGTCGCGCTCTCGGTCGATCTGGCGGATTGATTCAACCGGCACCAGACGATCTTGAGCATCTTTCATGTACCCAGCGGGTATCGCTTCAGTGGTTTGCATTTCTTTTGTCCCTTTCCAGTGTGTTCTTGGTGATGATGATATTTGTCTGGGTGTCCCAATACCGGGCTACCGCTTCATGACGTTCTGCCAGGGATCGTATGTAGCGGATATTGGCGCTGTGATCGGCACCGAACCAGCCAAGTAGCGTCCCTATGGCCAAAGCCGCCAAGATCAGCCAGCCGGGCTTCATGGCCGCACCCGTATGGCACCGGTTACCGCCATTTTGACTGCCGAGCAGGTTGCCCGTTCTTCCATCCAACGCTTCATCTGATAGTATTTGATCCAGCCTCGTATCCACTTAAACATGGCTTTAATCCTCCTTTAC
>DAIQQT010000091.1:4532-5886 GCA_036786685.1 Trichlorobacter sp. | reverse complement strand
TACCCGCTTTAAGATGTTGTCCGGGCTGGCCTGGTACTTGCCTGCCAGCAGTTGACTGATGGCGGCAGCCGAAACCTCAAGACGGCGGGCCACTTCTGCCTGACCATGCTCAGCAACCTTTTGTTTGAGCAGTTTCATTGCGTCTGGTGCGGTCATTCTGCCCCCCCCTCAATACGGTTCCAGACCACCCTTTTCAGGTTTGGGTCATAGATCTGTTTGGTGCGCTGGATCTGCGGCGGCTGTGGGCCAGTCCACATGGAGGGGATCAGCATGTAACGTGTGGTCTGCCCACTACCTGGTTGACCTCTGCGGCCTGTTTTAGATGGCACCTGTATTGTCAGGTAGCCTGCTTTATGCAGGGCCTGGCAGTAGTTACGGGCTTCTGATTCAGAGATCCGGACATCATCTGTAGTACCGTTAAAGGCCAGGTCTGCAGGGCTAAACTGCTTGATGATCCGCATGGCGTTCCACATCTGCAGGCGTCCATTACCCTGGGTAACTGGTGTGCCGTCTTTGCGAACCCTGGGGGCCTCTACACCGCAATCATCAATCAGGCGATATACGTTGGCTTCACCTCGTTTGCCCTTGCTTACTGCTTCCAGGTATCCGGCCATGTGCAGGCTACTCAGATACTCCCGTATAGTTGAGGCCTCCAGGTCTATGTCCAGCTCAAGGGCGGTAAAGGTCCAATCGCCCTTTTTGCGGACCTCTTCCCAGATGGCCTGGCGGCACTGACTGGGCTGCTGTTTGTCTATGGGCTTCCGGCTCATAGTTGCCTCCGGGGTTGCGGTGCCTCGCCGGTATGTAGTTCACGTTTGCCCCATTGTTTGAGGCCAATGCTGGTTATGCCCTGGTTGGCGGCTTCGTCTTTGATCAGCTCCAGGTTGGTGGCGATCCGGCGCACGCTGCCCTTGGCTTTGCTGTGGATCAGGCCCAGCAGATCATCACCGATGGTGATGCCGGGGCAGTAGAAACCGGCCAGAACCTTTACGTCGTTTGCGTCTGCTGCAGGGGCGGCGGTCCATTCCATAATGCGGCCATGGAAGCGTTCATGCTTAACCAGTTTAGCTGGCAGGCGTTCTTCCCCGATCAGCAGGATCGGGGCTTTGCTGCCTTCATAGATGTCCCTGACGATCTCCACAGCGGCTTTTTCTACAACGTGGTCCATTTCATCTATGATCAGTGGCCGCCCGGATCTGGCTAACTGTTCACAGACCTGATCAAGCATGACGGCCACGGTGGCTGCCGGGGTGATCCCCATGACTTTCAGGATGTTTTCCAGCAGGGCCTTCTTGGTCCAGACGCTTTTGCATTCAATGTAGTAGGCCCGCATCTTGTTGGCCACAAAGGCGGC
>DAIQQT010000091.1:0-4432 GCA_036786685.1 Trichlorobacter sp. | reverse complement strand
TTAACGACCAGTTTAAGCTTGGATTCCGGCTTGGGTCCGTAGTTTACCCCGTATAATCCAGCCAGTTCTTTAAGCTGATCCAACAACCATTCAGCAGCCTTCTGGCCTCCGGTGTAGTAGATCTTGTCCCGTGGATCTTTATGTTCCATATCCTTCTGCATGAAGTAGTAACCTTGAACCATCAGCATCTGCAGACGGACATCATCAATAACTTTCTCTATTAGTGCCGCCTCTTCTTTGGTCATTGCGAAGCCCTCCCTTGCAAGCTTAACCAAGCCTTACAGATTGGGTTATTCTGCCAACTAAGCCACCAGTGTTCCTGTTTTTCAGGCAGCTGCTCACCATTTTGTTTTCTGGCATCAAAGTCCTGCCAGCAGCGCAGGGCGGCTTGAGGCTCTGTAGGCGGTTCCCATTCATCAACGATCTGGGCCTCTTCAACCTGTAGCTGCTTAACCACCCTCAGGCAGGTTTCCTTGATCTCTGGGGAATGCTCGACAACCACCTGGTTAGGGCCTTGCATTTCAAGCCGGACCTCCTCAGCATGGTTTTCAAGGCGCTTCAATCGACCTTTGCCCCGCTTAACCCTGTCTTGTTCCATTTTGCTTTCTGCAAAGTAGGTGCTGGAGTTTCCACCCAGGGTAGCTACGGCAATCAGCCTGTTGTATTCAAGGTCACGCACCCAGACCTTGCTGGCATCTGAGGGGCTGTAGGCCACCTGAACCCGCTGGCCGTTCCATTCCGCCAGGTCTGCATGGTAATAACGCTTAGGCTGGCCAGTGGTAAGGGTGCCGAGCTGTATTTCGCCCTGCCGAACTGTGCGGACTTCCGCTGGATGATACAGGTCTGGCAGTTAATTGGCCGGGTGCAGCCATTCAATTTCAGGCAGCTCTTGCCGCATCCTAATCAACCCAGACTCCCATGCCTGGTTGGGGGTCATGTTGACCCGCTTTTTGGTGTGCGGGTCACGTATGGCAGGCAGGCTGCTATGCGGGGTATTATTGTATATTACAGCCCCGTTATTGATGGTATTGACAAAGGCATCAAATTCAATCAGCAGGGCACTTTCACCTTCTTGCTTTAACTGCTTACGGGTGGTTTTAAACACCAGCTGCTTTGCATCGCCATCCATCGGCTTGCCGATATATGTAGCAAGCTGACGGGCGGCCTTGATCAGCACGGTCTGGTGCGCCCGCTCTGAAATACCGTGGGCCTGTGGATTGCGTGGGCGGCTGTATTCAGGGGTAATTGACAGCCGGTTCAAGATGCCGGTACCAGGCGCGGTCATCAGCTGGTTTTTGTATCCAGAGCCGTTGTCAGTATAAAATATTGCCGGTACGCCCCAATTCTCGCAGGCCATCCGAAGGGCATCCAGAACCGCTAAGCCACTTTCAGCCAGGTCGCAGGACCAGCCAACGATCTTGCGGGTGGCTACATCAATAACCGGAGTTACTTCTGGCCTGAATGGCCTGCCGTGGTAGGGGTGTGCCACTTCAGCATCAAAACAGTGGCCGTCTGCGGTATAGGCATCCCCTGGGTACATGGTGCTGGTATCACGGCGGCGAAATGGCTTGAGCGCCTTCAGTTCATTGCCGGTTTTGCGGCCTTTTTCTTTGTCTATGGCACCGAGCTTATGCAGGTAATGACGGGCCTGGCCGTAGGTTGGCATGGGCATGCCCTTGGGCAGATTGGCTTGCAGCGCTTCCAGCACCTCGGTTAAATGTGGTTTCTGCGGCCTGCGCCAGCAGACCATTAATGCCTGTGCCCAGACCGGCTCCTGGTAGTTTTCTACGTCTTTGGGTGCCAGGGCCATGCAATCCTGGCCTGATTTGTTCCAGGCCATCCACCATTTCATGATGCCACCGTAGGACAGGCTGCGGGCTGATCCCTTCCGGATGTTGGCAGCAGCATAGATCTCCAGCTCATGGCCTTCAGCAGCTTTAACGATGGTGTTAATGGCGTTATTAACGCCGACTACCGGCGCGGCCCGCTCTATCAACCGCATGATGGCAACACGGGCATCCATGCAGTCACGCTGCCAGGATTTAAGCTGCGCGGTGGTCTGTGCTGGCTGTAGGGTGGAGCGGATAGCGGGCAGATCTGCGGCACCTTGGGTGGCCGGTACCGGCGCTGCTGCAACCAGGGCTTTGGTCAGGTGGTTTTGTGTAGCTTCAGGCAGAGCAGAAAGGGCGTACTCTCTACCACCACCCCGACCCGCACGCTTCTGCCAGGGCCAGTTTTCACGTTTGGCGAGGTCAAGCACCGCTCTCTCGGTTCCCGGTATGCCCGGCAGACCAGCCAGCTCTTTGGCGGTGTAGTGGGTTTTCACTTCAGGCCCCGCTTGGCCATAATGGCCTGCATTCTGGTCTTTATGGTGCGCTCTTGTTCTTGCAGACGGGCCAACTCTACGAGGTCTTTATCTTCAGGGTGCAGTACATCGGCATCAAGCGGTTCAAGTAGATATTTAAACGGGTCCAGGCATCCCGTAATGTGACAGATAGCGACAACCTGGACAGCGGAGGGTTGATAATCGGGGTTTGAGGATAGAAGCTTGTCAAGGCTGTCTTTGCTGATATCTTTAAGGGTGGCCTTGCTGATCTGGGCGGCCACCAGGTAGCGGTCATATCCTTGCAGCAGGCGAGAAAGTAGTTGCTTAAGACCCAGAACGATATCCAGGCTACCTTCTGTCAGATCAGTATCAAACAGCGGCTGCTGTTTTGATGAACTGGTATCAATTTTACGTGTACTTTTTGCCATGACAGGCCCCTTTGTTGCGTGTTAATGTTGCAACAGATCAGGCAGCATACCGTTCTGGCCAGATATCAGCTGGGGCCATACCAATTTTAGAGGCAATCAATCGCTCCCACTTGGGGTAGCGTATATCAAGCACTTTACGTACAGTCTGCCTGCTGGCATTGCCTTCACGGGCAATATCGGCGAAAGAGCTGCCGTGCAATTCCAGTTGATACTTAAGCCAAGCCTTACGCTCTGAAGGGTTGGTGGGAACTTTTATACGGGCCATAAATGCGCTCCTTTTTTTGGGCCTTGCGTTGTTGTCAAGTAATTCGTTTTTTGTAACGTGATACGTGTGAGGGAATATACGAGCTATAAATCGCAGAGTCAATTTAAAAATTACACTTCCGAGTTTTATTTGTTGTGGTGACTATGACTAAAACATCAAAACACAATAATTACAGCGCATTACAAAACTCGGAAGCTTCCGAGTTAAATATTGCAAAACTTCCGAGTTCCGAAAACAAACTCGGAAGTTTCCCTGCGCGCCTACAACAAGCTATCGGAGACCGGTCAGTACGGTCATTTGCCAGCGACTGTGGCATGTCTGACACAGTGGTGAGGCAATATCTATCAGGTAAAAGCGAACCAACGCGACCGGCTATCATTGCTATAGCTCGCGTGTCTGGCTGCTCTATTGAATGGCTGCTAACAGGTGAAGGGGAGATGAGGCGGGGGGACAAGCCTGAGGTGCATGATGCTGCGCCTGGGTGGGAACCATCAAACGGGCACCCAGCGTCAAAGAGTGCACCTCCAGACGGGCCTGAAGGATATTCAGACTATGAATTGGGGTTTGTTCTGCTTAGGGATATCATTAATACGTATGAAGATATGAGACCTGGAAGGGAACCTGAACGGAAGGCACGTGAAATAACTATTATCTACCGTCATTTTATGGAACATTTCGCACGTCATTTGGATGAAGTTGAGATCAGCGAGTATATAAACACATGGATGTGATTAAAGGGGTATTGATATGGTAAAAGTGCTACTACACGCGAGCCTGGTTTTATCTCTTCTGGTGATATCAGTTACAGCAGAAGCGAAACCAACAATTAAAACGTGCCAGCAGTTCGCCCGTGAGATTGAAACTGTACTTAAAAAAGGTAACCAAGCTCTAATTTCCAGTGATGGGCAGGCAATAAGTGATCAAAACAAACGTATTGCTGATTTGGTGGCCAAGGCTAACCGCATGTTTGTTCAAGCAAATGCCTGTAACTTTGCTGCCAATTCCGCCTCGGCGTTATGGGCTATAAAGCTCCAGGAGCGCACTAGACCTACCCCCACAGGCAGTGGGTGGATACAGCGGAGACAAAAAGATTACAGTGATAACTTGGAGTTGTGCAAACAAGGTTTCGAGGTACCAAATTGATCTTTTGGGATTGGGGCAGTATTAGCTTTCTTGTACTTCCAAACCGCTTACAAAAAAAGACGCTCTTGGGGGCGCCTTTAAAATTAACTTCCAAATGTCTCGCAATAATGCTTTAAATTTTTGCCACGTTTTTTTCAGTGTTTCTGGGCGTTCCCATGATATTCCAGATCATCCCGCTTCATCCCGTCTACTTCCTAAGCTCCTAGCTCCTCACAGCAATTCGTCGTTGGAGGCCCTTGCCATGGGTGCAGCTGTAGTAACACTGCCCTC
>DAIQQT010000090.1:0-8387 GCA_036786685.1 Trichlorobacter sp. | reverse complement strand
TGGTGGGGGCGCAGCAGGGCTCCGGCCTCATCCAAATCCTTTTGTACCGCGTTGCACGCTTGAGCAGCTTCAAGCAATTCTGCTGAAAGTTCACTCCGGCCTCTGGCGGTTTCTACTTTTTCGCTTGCCTTCAAGGACCATGCAAAATGAAGTATAAAGCATGCCAGTTTATCGTAGTAGATGTTACCCAGGCAGCCTGCCAGTTGATCAACAGGAACCGCCGTTCCTTCCAGATATATCTCGCTGCGGTAGCGAGCACGTTCAACAAAAGCGGCAACGCTATCAAAAAATGCTTGGTCTTCATCGGATTTTGAAAAGCACTGCATTTTGAGATCAGGGTTGTCATCGATAATCTGTATCAGCTCCCGGTCAATCTTGTATTCAATTATGGTATATTGCTTGGCCTCAAGCAGAAATTCAAGAAACCGTCTTGGCTCATCACCGCTGATTAATCCACGGCCTGCTGCCTCAAAGTAGGTACACATCCGGGTGTCTGCCATGGAAAAGACCCCGTATCCACGCTCACCCAGCAGGATGATCAAGCGCCGGTCAGCTTCATACATGGCGCTGTAGTAACGACTGTCTTTCGGGTTACCGCTGCTGTCAAATGTGTAAGAACGGTATTCGTGAAACTGTCTGGTCAGTTCATCAGTATCAAGCGCTCGTAATGCATCATTGTTCATAGGGGCACCATACAAATTCAAGGGGAATAGTTTCAAAAGTGGTGCATAGTTACGCACTGCGATTTGTTCCTTATGTCTGTTAGACGGACATCCGACTGGCAAGGATATCGGCAAGCTCAATCAACTCATCGTGTACCTGATGGTCAAGCGCCTGCTTCCAACGCTCCGGCAGGGTATCATATCCGTAGTAAGCACCTGCCAGTCCCCCCAGTATGGCACCGGTGCTGTCGGCATCTCCTCCAAGGTTGACGCATTTGACCAATGCCTCTTCAAAGCTGCCGGTGGTAAAAAAGCAGTGCAGCACCGTGGTTATGGTTGCAACGACATAGCCACCGGCTTTACCGTCATACTCCTCTGGCTGCCACCTGTAATCGCCGGTTGTGGCCTGTAGCTCATCAAGTCCTGCTCCGCCCAGCACCTTCAATATAAGCTCTGCATAACAGTGGCAGGCTGCATCTGAAACCTGGCTGGTGTGGGTCAGGTGGGCATGGTGAAGTAGTGTAGAGTTGAGCAGCTCCGGCTGTTGCACAAAGTACAGGATAATCGGCAGAATACGCATCAGGGCGCCATTACCGGCTGTTTTCTCATCTGGAGAGCGCACGGTTTCGCCAGTCCGGGCAAAGCGTTCCAACCCGTCACGGCAGGCCTTGTCGGTCCCCTTTGGATACAAACGGTACCACGCCAGCAGGCGATCAGCCATATCTGCGGGATCATAGCCATTATTTACAACCAGAGAGCGGGCAACACAGAGAGACATATGGGTGTCGTCGGTCACCTCACCTGGATTGAGTTCCAGCCAGCCACCGCCGATGATATCCCGTAGTTCTCCGTATTGCGCCCAGATCTGCTCCGGTTTCATAAACTCAACCGTTGCCCCGAGGGCATCACCTATGGCAAGGCCAACCAGAGCCCCTTTGTATTGATTGATGTTCATGTCATTATGCCTGTTGAGAAGTTAGACGGACACTACTGATATCTGCGGCCAATTCATCTTTTCCCAAACACCATCACGCTGTAGCTTCCAGCAGTGGCTGCGCCCATTTCTGTAAATCCAGGATTCATAATGTTTGCGCAGTGCCCAGGGCTATCCAACCAACTCTCAAAAGTTGAAGATGCCCCCATCGGATTCATGGCAATATTTTCACCAATAGCCCTGTAATCATACCCTTCGCGCTGAGCACGATCCGACACCTGGCTGCCATCGCTGCCGGTATGGCTGAACTTGCCTTTGGAAGAGATATCTCTTGCATGTACTGCCGCTGCAGCGGCAAGCTGAGTATGCCATTGCAGGGTGTGCGTCGCTTTAAATGCCTTGTTGCCACACCGGCGTACCTCCATCCGGGCATTGTTCACTAATTCCAGAAAGGCAGACGGATCAGCTGATCTGGAGTCAGATTGCGGCGCGATACGCTTGACAGCATCAGCTGGAGCAGCTTGCTCTTGACCAAAGGCCAGCACAATCCACCAGCGATTCTTTGCCCAGACAGCACCGATTTCAGTAAAGCTGGGGTTGCCAATATCCTCACAGTGACGCTGCTGAAGGCGTCCAATAACCTGATTTATCGTACCTCCACCGACAACCAGCACCTTTGCGTATGGTGCACCGTAGCCCGCAAGATTCAACGCTTCACTCAGCGTCTTCCCTTCAGAGCGCCACTTGGCCGACTGCTCAAGTTTTGGATTTACTTGCATATCTGCTGGTTTTGAAGCTCCGCAGGCAGTTGGGTTTTGACGGAGTTCATGTAGCCTTTGATACAGTTCAGAAGTCGCAGGTTGTGCAGCACCCGCAGTGGCAGCAAATGCAAACAGCAGGCAAAGTGTAATAATGTAGTCGTCCCTGAAAAAGTCGTCGTTTATCTCAGACAGCATCGAATTGCAGGATGAATAGTCTCCCCCAGCCGAAAATAGTTCGTTCTTTTACAAGCCAAAATAAGAGGAGCTTGAGCAGCTTCCTCAGATTGTACCCACAGCCAGCAAGAATGGCGTTGATCTTATCGCCTTCACGGCCTTTGAGGTAGTTTCTATCCATTCGGTTATCGCTTTTCAGGTGGCCGATGATCGGTTCAATGGCACTGCGTCTCTTGTACCAGGCCCACTCTTTCGGTTTCATGCTGTTCTTACGCTTGTTCGCCAGATGGACCGTGGTACCGTTCAGCTCTTTGGGTGCCCCCTTGTAGCCTTTGTCACAGTAGGCGTTGCCTGGGGTGATGCCGGTTATCTGTACTGCCTGTTCCAATGCTTCTTTGAGAGTATGGCCGTCATACGAATTGCCGTCTTTGGCCTGCATGCCGATGACCCAGTTGTCTCTGGATGTGCTGACGATTGAAACCTTGCAGCCAAATTCGTATTTCTTGTGGCTCTTGCCCTTGGCAATACAGCTCACTTCAGGTGCATGTAGGCTGTACAGCTTATTCTTGTCGTTTACTTGCTGGCTGAATATCTTGTTTGCTCGTTCAAACATGGTGGTAAAAATTTGGTCTGGTGCCGGTACTTTTCTCCCCAGATCACGAATGACCCGGCCAAGGTAGACCTTGAGACGCTTGAGCTCTTTCTTCGCCCGTTTCATCTGACGGGCATGACGGTAACGACCTTGTTTGATGTAGGCTTTGATGCCCAGTCGCTCATAACTCTGACGTAGTTGAATACCACGTTCTTTGGCAAGCTTGACCAGCATCACCCGTGCCTTGTGGTACAGACGGGCATCAGTGGGAAAGGTAATGGCTTTTTCCTGTACCGTGGTATCCACGTTAACCCGTTCAAGGGACTGTTTGGTGATGTACTCCTTGCGAAGAGCGGTTTCAATGGTTGCCTGCAGCAGTTTCTCGGTTCCCTTGGAGCCAATCCGCTTTCGCCACTTGACCAGAGTTGTCGGATCAAGAGGGAAGCGATGCTGAAAGAATTCAAAACCACAGAAGTACTGCCAGTACGGATTCTCAACAAATCTGGCAACGACCGATTCATCAGATTCGTTAAAGGCGTGCTTCAGATAGTGAAGACCAACCAGTAAACGAATCGGCACACCGGGGCGACCCATCTTAACGGAGTACAGGGGGCCAAACTCTCTTTCAAAGAACGACCAATCAATCTGATCTGCAAGACGGAACAATGAGTGCTGACGATCAAGCATTTGATCAAGGCGGGAACGGAACAGGTCGCCTTGGTCTGAAACAGATGGTTTGGGTTGCATGAAATCACCAGAAAATAAAGTGTGAACTACAATTACTGGCGATTTTATCAAAGAATAATGCAAATATAAACCAATAATTACATATTGTTATAATATTTCAGGGACGACTAATGTAACGTAATGGATTCATATAGTCCCTCCTGACTGCACTATTTATGGTTCTGGTTCCTTGATCATCTTGTCCTGTACCATCTGGGCTTTAAGACCCTTGATATCTTCATATCGTAAAATATCATCTTCTTTTGTCAGCTTGGTGACGGCATTTATGGTCATCCTTGTTGCTGCCAGGAGTGAATGCTTACTGGCAAAGTGCCAGGATAGCAGATCCAGCTCATCATCCAGGCGGCAGATATCGTGCCTGGTGGCTTTGCCTAGCCCCAGATAGTAGTATTTTGTCGCTTCATTAATTTTGCCATGTAACAAATAGGCATGTGCCAGATGGAAGAGACTGCTTGGTCTGTTAATTTTTATCCACTTATCTGCATCGGTAACAATTTCAGCGCTCTCACCTGCCAGCAATTGAAACCACGCAGTCATTGTCTGACATTCACCATCAGTATTGTCGCAGTATCGTTTCCCCTCACGGGCAGCTCTTTTCACTTCTTTCTGAACAAATGCGGTTTCCGTATTCCGTATCCCTATAGCTGTTGCATAAAAGGCTTTCTGCAGGTCGTAATGTTTGTTCATTAAATACTCAAGTTCATCAGCGGAAACGGCTGCTTCCCTGCCACCCCGCAAGCCATCCACGCCCATACTCAAGTAGTACAGGACCGCCAGACGTGGTTCGTAAGGAATAAAACTATAGCCCTCTCGATTTTTTCGTGCCTCCATGGCTTTTTTAAACCATCGTACCGCTTCCTCTTCAGACTTTAATCCGATCAGATCACCTTCGTAATACATAATGCCCATGCGCACCTGTGCCTGTGGATTACCAGCTTCGGCCGATTTACGGTACCAGTGTTCTGCCTCCCATGGATTACGTAGCCCGCCTTGAGCAGATTCAAGCATTTGAGCCAAGTAATATCCATAATACCCAGGCTGACGCTTGGTAACGGTGCGCATTATTTCAATAGCCTTACGCTGCTCATCCTTGCCACCACGATCAAATAGCGCTGCTGCTGCAACGTAATTTTCAAATGGATCACGATGTAACTTTTTAGAAACAGACTGTATCGACCAGTAACTGGACTGGTCAAATTCTTCGCGTTCCAAGTACCATCCATCAAGTTTTTTACAGGCTTTGGGGTCGCCTCCTACAGCTCTTACGTAGAGCATACGGGCATCAGAATCAGCATTCATGGTAAAATCACCTACAGTCGGCTTCACAAGGCCCAGTGAAACCAGTGCCGGACGAAAGCCTGCTGCCGCTGCTTTTTGATACCATTCGCGGGCCTGTTTTTGAGTCCCATTGGGAACAAGTTTCATCTCAATCATCTCTGCATATGCCCATTGACTGTACGGTTTGCCCTGCTTGGCCTCTTCCAGCAATACTTTTGAATCAATCGCAGGGAAACCGGTGATCTCTGATGCCTGTTCTGCTTGTGTTTGGCTGTAATGGTAAAATCCAGCGCCTCCCCACAGGAACAGCAGCACGGTTAGTGGAATCACAATACGCTTGAGTATCATCACTGCCTCCTCAACATGTACAAATGTGTCTTGCCGAAAATATGAGACTGAAAAAACAGGGTGCACTGACCGTCTGGGTGAAACGGAACCGTGCCGTCATGATTTGATGTTTGCGGATATGTCTGTTTTTTGGATTCTCAACAGGTCTTGTATTTCAGTGGGAGAGAACATCATAAAAAACCTCCTCAGGTGGTGTGCCTGAGGAGGTTAGACGGACAAAATAAAGGTAAACAGCTACTTGATTATAACTTTATCGACATTCAAGCTCCCCGTGCCGATTGTCACCACACCTTGCAGGGATGTGTAACCCGTTTGCGTACTGAAGCTGCTATTAAAACCACCACGTAATGACAAAGCCTTTGAAACCGTTAAGTCGGCTGCCAACGTATCTTCAAGAAGCAACAAGATATCACCAGCAGAAGCGTATGTTTGTGCATCAAGCAATGTGTCATAGCCTGCATTAGTTCTAAAATTCTTTGCTTTGGGTGCCAAGTTAAATACCGCATTAACAGTTTTTTCGGTATCCAGAACCAGATTGCAGTTGCCTGTTCCGTTTGTACATGCACCAGACCAGCCACCGAATAAAGAAATTAAATCAGCAGTAGGGATTAGTGAAATAGTACTTCCAGATTGATATTTTGAAAACACCACGCCAGAGTTAGCTGAAATACCGGATGGACTGCTTGTAACAGTACCCTTTCCATTGCCACTAAATAATAAAGTCAACGTCCGTAAATTGTATGAAAAATTTGCAACTACTGATTTGTCACTAGTTACATCAATTACACAATTACCGATTCCAGAGCATGCACCAGACCATCCTGTAAATATTGAATACTGATCAGGGGTTGCGGTTAGGGTAGTCTGACTTGCCGGTGTATATGTCGCAGCACATATCTGTCCGCAGTTAATACCTGTTCCTGATACCGTACCTCCTCCAGAGCCCGATATGCTTGCACTCACAGTATAACTTGAGGAGTAATTAATCGCAAAAGTAGGGCTTAAAATGTATCCTTGGTTGTTGTTAGTATCAGTGGCAAACGCTGCAATTTGTGCCGTAGTAGTTGCTATTTGTGGAACTGTCCATTGATAAACCCCAGATGCTGATAATCCGGTGGCAATTGTGGACCAAGTTGTTCCGCCATCAATAGTGTATTTTAAGCTTACTGATGATATGGATACATTGTCAGAAGAAGACCAACTGACCTGATAAAGATTACCAGCATTGAGGCCACCAATTGGTAATGTATTTGTAAGCGTAATAATTGGTTTTTCATAATCAACCGACAAATCAGCTTGGTTATGATAGATTTTATTGATGCCATCTACAGTAGTATTCCAGAACACATGGAGAATATTATTTGAGGAAATCGATGCTGCAATTGTATTGTGATCAATCCAATTTGGTTGGCTTGAAATCATGTTAATTAGAGTAGGCGTTGTCCACCCATCATTTGCTTTGTAACTAAAATAAATTCCGATTGGTGAATTAAAATTACTCCAGATAATTAACGGTACGTTACCGGTCGAAGCAATAACAGATGACTGTTGGTCACTTCCATATGTGGTGCCGATATGAACTGGCGAAAGCCACGAAGTTCCATCGTATGTAGTGTACATTTCAGCATAACCTGAATCATTAGATTTATAATTAAGGTGTATATGATCATTTGAATCCGCTGTGAGACTGTTTGGATTTCTAGCATAGGAAAAATATGGCGAGGTGACACCAGTGATTAATGTTGCGCTACTCCATTGCGAACCATCCCATTTGCGGTATTGCATTCCATACTGGATTGGATTGGAAGTTACAGTATCAGTATAAACCAAATGCATTGTGCCGTTTTTCCCTTTTGCCAATGCAGGTCCAACAGCTTGTGTTGTATTAGGTATGATTGTTTTAGGAGACCAGACACCTTGTGGGCTTCTATATCGGTGCATCAAATCATTTTCTGTACAACTTGATCCACTTGTTACACCGCAGTCAAACCAGACAATATGCAGATTGTTGCTTGAATCAGTTGCCAGGGTCATCAATCTACTTTGCCATTCAGTATTAGATAAATTGACTGCTGAAGTCCAGGAAGTCCCATTGTAGCTCGAAAAGTAAATATCATCTGCATTTGTCGAATCAGTAACAACCCAGCCAGCAAAAATATTATTATTGCTGTCAGCAGTTAAGCGCAATTCTTTCATAGCCAAAGTATTTGTATAAATTGCGCTTGGTGAACTCCATGATGTACTAACCTTCTTCTGGTAATAGATTGAGGTGCCATTCAGATATATAAGATGTACGGTCCCTGAAGAATCAACTACGGTTGCTGGTGCAGAACTGTTGCCAGATATAGTTGCTGTTGCATTGTCTGGAGTGCCCCAAGGTAATGGTGGTGGGGCACTTCCATCGATGACTGAGAATACAGGACTGAATGCTTCGAAAGAATTGCCATTCGCATCTGTTGCCCTTATTTTTATTCTGGAATTGCTTGATGCATAAACACCAACTAATGGAATGCTCCATGAATAGGAACCTGGATTACCATTCAAAGTTGCAAGAACATTAGCCTGATTTGTTCCATAGTAATGCGTTAACGTAACACTCGTAATGCCATTGGGTGATGAGGTACTCCAGGCAATTGTTTTGGTGTCACCTAACTTGTAAACCTCACCACCAGCAGGAGAAATAATCGAAAGGCTTGGCTGAGTTCCATCTATAATTGTATATGGCCCAAGGATTTGTGATGAGCTGTTACCTGAACTGTCATGAGCAACCAGCTTTACCTTGAACGTACTGTTAAGCGGGATAGTTCCTGGTATTACCCAGGAATAACCATTCCCTGACCGACCATTAATATATGGGAAATCAGACACAATAGCATTCCAGTTTGCACCAT
>DAIQQT010000089.1:0-8440 GCA_036786685.1 Trichlorobacter sp. | reverse complement strand
GGGCTGAGCGGTTCAGCGCCTACCGGATTCCGGTGATGGCAGACCGCTACCCCGGCAGTTCACTGGGCGGCATCCACGGTGCGCTTTCCGCTGCCACAACCGGTCAGGTCTTTATCGCCCCCTGCGATCTACCCTTCCCCAGCCCGCAGCTCCTGGACCGGATCTGCAGCCTTGCCGGCCGCTATGACGCCATTGTCCCGGTCAGCAACCAGGGGATTGAACCGCTCTACGCGCTCTATGCCCGCAGTTGCCTGCAACCGGCCCAACAGCTGCTGGAACAGGGCTGTTTCAGGATCATCGACCTGCTTGACCGGGTGCAGACCCACTATATCCAGATCGCTGAACAGACCGACCTGACCGATCCTGACCGGTCATTTCTCAACATCAACACACCACTGGATTTTGAACGACTGAGCAAACCACAAACCTGACCAACGGAGATACTATGAAGATAAACATCCTGACCCTAAGCGATAAAGGCTCCCGTGGTGAACGGGTAGATGCAAGCGGTCCGGCACTGGTTGCCTGGCTGGCGGCCCAGGGCTATGCAACGGCAACCAGCCTGGTCATGGCCGATGAGCAGGAACAGATTGCGGCTCAGCTGACCGACTGGGCAGATAGTGGCCAGTGCGACCTGATCCTGACCACCGGCGGCACCGGCATTTCCCCCCGTGACCGGACCCCGGATGCCACCCTGCAGGTGCTGGAGCGGGTACTGCCCGGTTTTGGTGAGCTGATGCGGTTCAAGAGTCTTCAAAAGACCCCCCATGCCATTGTTTCGCGGGCCGTTGCCGGTATCCGCAGTAGTTGCCTGATCATCAACCTGCCGGGCAGCCCCAAGGGAGCGGTGGAGTGTCTTGAGGCAGTCTGGGAGGCAGTACCCCACACCGTGGCCAAGCTGCAGGGTGACCAAGGCGATTGTGCAGGGCATCACCGATCCCGTCGCCGCAGCGGCCCGCCGGCTGTGTCGTTTGTGGCCAAGTCCGGCACCGGCAAGACCACGTTGCTCGAAAAGGTGATTGCAGAGTTGAAGAAACGTGGCTGGAAGGTGGGGGTGATCAAGCACGATGCCCACCGCTTTGATATTGACCATCCAGGCAAGGACAGCCACCGGCTGACCGCAGCCGGTGCCGACACCATGCTGATCTCATCACCGGAGAAGCTGGCTGTGGTCAAAAAACACCGGGCATCCCCGCCGATTGAAGAGCTGATCGCCGATTATTTCAGTGATGCGGATATCATCCTGACTGAAGGGTTTAAAAAAAGCGGGCTGCCCAAGATCGAGGTAAACCGAGCCGAACGGAGCACCGGCCTGCTCTGTCGCGGCGAAGAGCATGACCAGACCCTGATTGCGGTTGCCAGCGACCAGCAGCTTGAACTGGATGTGCCGCTCCTTGATCTGAACGATCCATCAGCAGTGGCACTGTTTGTTGAACAACAGTTTCTAACGGGCAGTCGCGCCGGATAGGAGGGAGAAGATGAAACGCTTACTGACCTGCTGTCTATTCTTAGCCTTTGTATTGGGAATTGCTACTGATGGGATATGCGCTCCGCCGGGGGCTGGACAGACACTGCCGCAGTTTGAACTGCCGATTCCCAAGGAAGCAGCAGAACGGCAGTACCTCGGCCTTACCGGTCTGTTGTCGAGATTAGGAGTCGGTCATTTCAGCGTACAACAGGTCAACGCGCCGCTGGTGGTGGTGCAGATCTTCAGCATGTACTGCCCCCACTGCCAGAAAGATGCCGCCAATATGAATGCCTTTTACCGGCTGGTTGAATCAGACCAGCGGGCACGCAGTTCCATCAGAGTCATCGGCATCGGTGCCGGTAATAACCCCTATGAGGTGGGAGTCTTCAGACAGAAATACCAGATTGCGTTCCCGCTCTTTCCCGACCCGGATTACCTGATCCATAAAAAACTGGGAGAGGTGCGTACCCCCTACTTCTTTGTGGTACGGCGCGGGGCTGACGGCACGCAGCGCCTGATCTATTCCCAGCTGGGCAGCTTTGGCGACCCGGCCCGTTTTCTGTCACTGCTGCTGGATGCCGGGACACACTGAGCAGAGGAGGCCAGCAATGAACACACGCTATTTTCTGATTCTTACGATGCTGGCATGCGGTCTGGTGATCAGCACCGGACAATGCCCGGCACGGGCAGGCAGTTTCTCTGAAGCCTACAAGGACAACCTCTTTAACATCGGCACCCTGCTGCCACGGGATAGCAGCCTCAAGGTCAAACCGGGCGATCCGGCACCGGATTTTGTGTTAAGCGCAACATCAGGCGTCAAGGTCCGGCTCTCCGATTACCGGGGCAGGAAAAACGTGGTACTTTCCTTTATTCCGGCAGCCTGGACCCCGGTCTGCTCCGACCAGTGGCCCGGCTACAACATCACCAGGGAACTGTTTGAGGCCCATGATGCCATATTGTTGGGGCTCTCGGTGGACAGCCTGGCCACCCTCCATGCCTGGACCAACCAGATGGGCACGCTCTGGTTTCCGGTGTTATCAGACTTCTTCCCCCACGGTGCGGTGGCAGAAAAACTTGGCATCCTGCGGCGTGACGGCATGGCTGAACGGGCCCTGTTCGTGATCGACAAACAGGGGATCATCCGCTACATCGATGTCCACGACATCAACAGGCGCCCACCCCTGGATGCCTTGATCAAAGAACTGGAGAAACTGTCAAAGTAACGCTATCCGGTCCCCCGGCCTGATGGTGCCGGGGGTCAGCACCTTGGCAAAAATCCCCTCCTTGGGCATCACGCAGTCACCGGCCTGGTAAAAGATGGCGCAGCGGGTATGGCATTCCTTGCCGATCTGGGTTACCTCCAGCAGGGTCTCACCGATCTGCAACCGGCTGCCCACCGGTAGCGACACCAGCTCAATCCCGCTGGTGGTGATATTCTCGGCAAAATCGCCGGTGGTAACATCCAGCCCCAAAGCCCGCATTTTATCGATACTCTCCTGAGCCAGCAGACTGACCTGCCGGTGCCAGTCACCGGCATGGGCGTCCCCCACAATGCCGTGGTCCACCTTCAGCTCCACCTGTGCAACCGGTTTCTTGCGTTCACCCTTATTCTCACTGATACAGACCGCCACCACCTCTGCCATCTCTATTACCCTCCTATCTGGGCCATACTGAAGTTGTTGTGCTGATACTCACCACATCGGATACCGTGCCCTTCCGGCTTTGCCGCTACAATCCGCTGCAGGGCTGCAGACAATCCCGGTCTGTCCGGCGGACGCAGATACGGCAGCAGATCGGTCTTTTCATCGCTGAACAGACAGCCCTTGGCCTGCCCCCGGGCCGTGACCCGGATCCGGTTGCAGTCGTTGCAGAAATGGCCGGAAACTGCCGTGATGATACCGATGGTACCTTGAGCACCGGGAATACGGCAGTCCCTAGACGGCCCGCTGAAGGCCCCCTTGTCCACGGTCTCCAGCTGATAGCGCTCGCTGATCCGCTGCAGCACCTCATGGCCGGCAAAACAGAGCCGTTGCCACCCCTCTTCCTTGACCACCGGCATATACTCAATGAAACGGACCGAACAGCCCCGGCTGCGGGTCAGTTCAGCAAAATCCAGGATCTCGCCATCATTGATCCCGCGCATGATCACCACATTGATCTTGGGGGGCGGAAAACCGGCAGCCACCGCCGCATCCAGCCCGGCCAGCACCCGGTGCAGATCGCCACCACGGGTGATCTCACTGAAGGTCCGGGGGTTGAGGGAATCCAGACTGACGTTCAGGCGCTGCACCCCGGCACGGTACAGGTCAGCTGCCATCGTTTCCAGCAGCAGACCGTTGGTGGTCAGCGCCAGGTGGCGCAGGCCGGGGATGGCAGACAACCGGGCCAGAAAATCAACAATACCGGCCCGCACAGTCGGTTCACCGCCGGTAATCCTGATCTTCTCGATCCCCATCTGTACCGCACACTCGGCAATTATCTGCAGATCCTCAAAGGAGAGAATCCCGCTGTGGCCAACATCCTGCACCCCTGACTCCGGCATGCAGTAAAAGCAGCGCAGATTGCAGCGGTCGGTCACCGACAGCCGCAGATAGTTGATCCTGCGGTTGTAGGCATCCACCAGCGACACAGCTGAAGTCGGCTTCATAGGGCAGCCGCCCGCTGGTAGGTACCGCTCTTGCCCCCTTCTTTAAACAGCAGCAGGGTCTCGGTGATGGCAATCCCCTTGTCCTGACCTTTGCACATGTCATAGACCGTCAAAGCAGCCACCGAGGCAGCCACCATCGCCTCCATCTCCACCCCGGTCCGTTCAAAGGCTCGCACCGTGGCCTCCACGCTGATCGTGCCGTTGACGGCATCCCATGAAAATTCGATCCCCACCGCATGCAGGGCCAGGGGATGGGAAAGGGGGATCAGATCCGGGGTCTTCTTGGCTGCCGCAATGCCGGCCAGGCGGGCCACTCCCAACACATCCCCCTTGGCCAACTGGCCGTCCACCACCATCTTCAGGGTTTCATCCTCCATCCGTACCTGTGGGCTGGCTATGGCGGTACGCAAGGTGGGCTGCTTGGCACTGATATCCACCATGATCGCCTGGCCTTTGCTGTCAAAATGATTGAATGACATGGTTACCCCTCAGGACTCCTGTGTTGAGTCCTTTGTCTGCTTATTTTCCTTACCTTCAGAGCCTTCCTTGAACCCTTTGATCGCTTTGCCCAGAGATGAACCAAGTTCCGGCAGCTTGCCCGGTCCAAAGATTACCAGCAGAATCACCCCGATTACGATCAACTCCGGCATACCAAATCCAAACATGCTGTTCCCTCCTTTCAACCCAGATCTTCCATTGAGGCCTGTACTGGCGCTGTGCACCGCCTAATGGAATATCCGGGTTCAGTATCCACCAAACCAGCGTTTTTGCAACCAAAAGGCCACATGCACCAGACCGATCATGACCGGTACTTCTACCAACGGCCCAATTACCGCAGCAAACGCTGCTCCGGAATTGATGCCGAACACCGCTACGGCAACAGCTATTGCAAGTTCAAAATTGTTACTGGCAGCGGTAAAGGCAAGGGTAGTGGTTTTAGAATAATCTGCCCCAAGCTTGTTGCCCATCCAGAACGAGACCATAAACATCAGCACAAAATAGATCAAGAGCGGAATGGCAATTCTTACCACGTCCAGCGGTAACTGTACGATCAGGTTACCCTTAAGACTGAACATCACCACGATGGTAAACAGCAGTGCCAACAGGGTCAAAGGGCTGATCTTCGGTACAAACTCACGGTGGTAACGCTCTTTGCCCAACAGCTTGACGCCGATCAGGCGGGTCAACGCCCCGGCAATACAGGGTATACCCAGATAAATGAAGACGCTCTCGGCAATCTGGCCGATGCTGACATTCACCGTCATCCCCTGCAGCCCGACAAGTGGCGGCAGCACGGTGATAAACAACCAGGCATAGACGCTATAAAACAGTACCTGAAAGATGCTGTTAAAGGCCACCAGACCGGCGGCATATTCCGTGTTCCCCTTGGCCAACTCGTTCCAGACAATCACCATGGCAATGCAGCGGGCCAGACCTATCATGATCAGCCCCACCAGATACTCAGGCTTGTCCGGTAGCAGCAGAGCTGCCAGCACAAACATCAGCAGCGGTCCGATCAGCCAGTTCTGCAGCAGCGAGATCCCCAGAATTTTCTTGTTCTGAAACACCTCCGGCATATCCTCATACTTCACCTTGGCAAAGGGCGGGTACATCATCACGATCAGACCGATAGCGATCGGGACATTGGTGGTGCCGATCTGGAAGGAGTTGATGAATACTTCCGTGCCGGGAATGAAATAGCCCAGCCCCACCCCCAGTGCCATGGCGGCAAAGATCCAGAGCGTCAGCCAGCGGTCAAAAAACGAGAGACGGGAAGCAAGCTGCTGTACCATGAGAAAAACCTCACTATTTTTTTCTTCACAACAACAATCTTTTAACCTATTATCCGCTTAAGCGGATATATATAGGGCAAAAAATATATTCAGATATTTATATGCAGTTTTTTTCCTGCTTATAGGCCAACAGCCGTTCACGGTCAGCAGTACATTCAGTCAGCTCTGCACAACGGCTACGGAGCAGTGCAGACAACTCAACAAACAGGCCGGACAGCCCTGAACGAAGTGAGTAGTACATCCAGACCCCGCCACGCCGATCCTGCAGCCAGCCGCTGTTCTTCAGGTAGGCCACATGACGGGACACTGTGGACTGGGGCTGTTCAAGGGCGGTCATCAGGTCGCAGATGCAGAGCTCACCATGTTCCAGCAGCAGGACCAGAATCCTCACACGGGTTTCGTCAGACAGAGATTTAAAAAGATACGCGACCTGTTTCATACCAAAACAAATATCCGCATAAGCGGATGAGGTCAAGCAGAAAAATAATGACTGTACCCGCCCTACAACGACCCGGCATAGCAGGCAGCCTGTTTGCAGCAGCACTGGCGCTGTGCACGTCCCTGCTACTTATACTGCCAGCGGCTGAAGCTGCAGAGAAACCACTGATCCGCTTCGGCGTCATCCCCCGCTATAACCCGCTGGTCATGTACAAACGCTACCAGCCGATCATGGATTATCTGACCGCCGAAACCCCTTACCGTTTTGAACTGAAGATCAGCCGGGATTACCCCGAGGCGGTCCGGTTTCTGCAACAGGGAGTAACCCAGATCAGCTCACTGGGAGATGTAACCTTTGCCGAAGCCAACCTGCGCTATCAGGCTATTCCTATCTTGAAACCACTTAACAGTGATGGCAACCCGTTCTACCGCAGTGCCATAATCGTAAAGAATGACTCACCGATCACCACCATCAAGGGCCTAAAAGGCAAGACCATGGCGTTCGGCTCACTGCATTCCACCTCTGGCAACCTGATTCCCCGTTACCTGCTCTGGGACAACAAGGTGCGGATGCAGGACCTGAAATCCTTCACCAACCTGCAGCACCATGATGCTGTGGCCAAGGCAATTTTGAAAGGACAGTTTGATGCCGGGGCGGTCAAGGATGTGGTGGCTGAGAAATATAAACCACACGGCCTGCGGATCCTGGCCTGGTCCAAGCCGATTCCGGCCGTGCCGCTGGTGGTCAGGAGAAATACTCCGCCGGAGGTGATACAGGCCATTACCCGCGCTCTGCTCAAACTTGATCGCAGCAATCCACGCCACAGGGAGATGATGAAGACCTGGGACGATGAGTTCTGCAACGGCTTTGCAAAAGCTCAGCAGCAGGATTATGCCGACATATTCAGCATGATCCGCGCAATTCCAACCGGCTGCGGCATCGGGTGCCACAACAAATGACCACCCGTCGCTTTATCAGTATCAAGACCCAGTTTGTACTTATTGCCATGCTGCTGGTGGCACTGTCGTCAACGCTGTGGGGCGTTTTTGCCTGGAAGACCGAACGAAATCTGCTGTACAGCAACCTGGAAAATGAAGGGCGCCAGATGCTGACCTCCCTTTCTTCGCCGATCATCAATGCCCTGCTGTACGAAGAGATGGGGGTGATTGAGGAAGGTGGTCTGCTGGATAATTTCATTGAAGAGATTATGAAAAACAGTTCTCTCAAGGTGATCTCTGCCTTTGTAACTGATCAGAACGGCAAGGTTCTGGCCCACAACCAGTATACCGAGTACGGCAAACAGTACAATGATCTCCTGACCCGTGCTGCTATCACGGAAGGGCGTTATCAGGCATCACTGCAGAAACAGCCGGGACAGTCAGAGAGCATGCTGAATATGGCCATGCCGTTGCATATCTACCAGAAGAGCTGGGGGGCCTTGCGGGTAGTGGTTTCCACCGCCCCGCTTGAGGCACAACTCCAGGGGCTGGCCAAACGTATCGCCGCCACCTCGCTGGCTTTTTTTCTGTTGGGAATGGCAGCCTCATACCTGATCGGCCGCAGCATGGCCCGCCCCCTGCAACGGCTATCCGAAATAATGGCTTCAGTATCCACCGACAACCTGTTGGTTGAGCTCCCGCCAGATCGCCCCGATGAAATCGGCAAACTGCAGGAAAGCTTCCGTACCATGCTCGAACGTCTGCGGCAGAGTGAAGCAGAGCGGAAACGTGCCGTAACACAACTGGTCCAGAGTGAAAAACTGGCCTCATTAGGCAAGATCGTGGCCGGTGTGGCCCATGAAGTAAACAACCCGCTGGGAGCCATCAACGCCTCCATCTACAACCTGGAGCAGAAAAGCGGCAACCAGCTGCGGAACATGGAAATAATCAAACAGGGCGTTGAACGGATTGAGCGGATCGTGCGGCAACTAAGTGACTTCAGCCGTACCGCCTCACTGGAATTACAACCCCTTGCCAGCGACAGCTTCTTTAACGAATGCGCCGAATTCAGCCGTGTGGCGCTTAAACGCTTTGATGTTCAGCTTGCTACAGAAGACCGCTGCACACCACCGATTAAACTGCAGCTGGACAAAG
>DAIQQT010000088.1:0-8440 GCA_036786685.1 Trichlorobacter sp. | reverse complement strand
GATGCCGTCATATTCCGCTCAAGCAGGACCACACTCAACACCAGCAGAATCTTGGCCACCAGCGGAAAAAAGTTTATTTTAACTGGGTGGTTCAACTCTTTCTTGATTGAACCCGGACAGGTTGCCCCCTTATAGAAGTAGATGGCACCAACCAGGACAAAAAGTCCCACGGTAAGGTACAGTAACAGGGTACTGACCGGATGTAACGCGTGCAGCAGGCCACCAGCCTTCTGGACTGACAGGGTGAAACCGGCCAATCCAAGTACAATGGCAAAAAAAGTGATATGAAAGTTGCACAACCGGGAGGTTGAGTGTTCGCTATGCTCTGCTGACGACATAATACACTCCTTAAAGCTTTATAGATTACAGTGAGTCTTTGATTGCCTGTTCAATTTCATCATAGGTACTGCCCACGGATGTTGCAAACTCGGCATCCTGTACCAACGCCTCAATCATCTGCTTGTTAAAACGAAGAAAACGTACCTGGGTCCGTCCTTCTGCACTGAATACGGTCACAAATTTAGGCATCAGAGCAGCACGCTCCGGATTCTTCTGAAGACTGCCGGCTGCCTTTTCAGGTTTACAGATCTGAATCATGTGCAGATCAAATCCTTCGGCAACCTGCACGCCGTGAGAACCAAAGGTATGAGCCATTTCCATATGATCTTCGTTATGGATCAAAAAACCTGAACGTAATCCAGCTTCTTTAAGATCTGCAACAAACTGCCAGACCGGCTTAACTGACTCACCGTGATACAACTGCGTCCAATCACTCATAGTTGTTCTCCTTCAGTCGGTTTCGGGCCTCTGCCCGTCATATCCACTTCAAAATCAATCGGCGCGGCCTCACCGGTAATGGTACTGGTATACTGGGCAATGGCTGCATGCACTGCCGAAGCGATCAGATTGGAACAATGCTCCTTGTCCCCGGGCAGTCCCCCGAGAGCGGCGGTGACGGTGGCATCAGTCACCAGCAGCGCCTCATTCAGGCTCTTTCCTTTAACCAGTTCACTTCCCATTGAGGCGGTGGCAATGGCAGCACCACAGCCTTTAATCAGGAAACTGACATTGGCGATACAACCATCATCAATCCGCATAAACAGCAGCAGCGTATCACCGCACTCCGGGTCACCCACCTGCACCACAACATTGGCATCATCCATACCGCCAACATTGCGGGGATTCCGGGCGTGGTCCAGAACCGTTTCCGTATATTGGTTATAGCCGTCACTCAATGGCAGCACCCTCCGCCATCAGTGGCATGACTGTGGCCACCACAGACACTGCCCGGAGCAAACTCCTGCAGCCCAGCCCCACCAAGAGCGGCAAGATTATCACGGATTGAAGCCCCTTGTGCCTGAAAGACCCGATAACCGGCACGATTCAGGGAGATCAGCGCCCCACGGCCGATACCGCCAACCACAATACCGTCAATATCCAGACCAGCTACCGCTTTGGCGGGGTTACAGGCGCCATGTTCATGCACCTTATCGCTGTTGTCCACCAGACTGGTCTGGCCGGTCGCCGCATCAACCACAACAAAACGGGGTGCAGAACCGAAATGCCCATAGACTTCACTATCCAGCCCCTGATCCTGTACAACCGGGAAACAAAGTTTCATACCGATACTCCTTCACCGCGTTATTTGCATATGCACATATTAAAAGCATCTAACATAAAACCTGTCAAGCTTTTCGTTCATATACACAAAATATATTTCTACTTGCCTTTATGACGCAACTATAGTAAAGGCTTACTCCTTTGAGGCGAACGACTCAGTTCGCTACTCCTTGCTCCGGCCAGACCGGGGCTACCTAATCCATGAGGAGGATTACACATGAGGAAGTACGAAACCATCTTCATCCTCCAGCCGGACCTTTCTGAAGACGACGTCAAGTCAGTCACTGAAAAGGTTCAGGACGTGGTTGCATCCTTTAAGGGTGACTTCCACCGGCTGGACGGCTGGGGAACACGCAAACTGGCCTATGCAATCCGGAAGTTCCCCCGCGGGCGTTATTACTACCTGCGTTTTGACGGCGGAGCGCAACTGGTGGCTGAACTGGAGCGTCGTCTCCGGCTTGACGAAAAGGTGCTGCGCTACTTAAGCGTCAACATCACTGACGAGCCCGAGAAGAAGGTGGCTGAGCGCAAGCCGGTTACCGAAGCTGCTGAAGCCCCTGAAGCTGCTGAAGCTGCGGCTGAATAACGTTCCGGAGGACAAACACCAATGAGCGAAGCTACAACATCGACACCTAGCACCCATACCCCACGTCCCGGCGGTCGTCCCAGTGGCCCCGGCGGTCGTCCCAGTGGTCCTGGTGGCCCGCGCAAGAAGCGCCCTTTTCAGCGCCGCAAGGTATGCCGTTTCTGTGCTGAAAAAGACACCACTATTGATTACAAAGATCCACGCACCCTGCGCTACTTTATTACCGAGCGCGGCAAGATCGTACCCCGTCGTATCTCCGGCAACTGCTCCAAGCATCAGCGCGAGATCACCGAGGCGATCAAGCGGGCCCGCAACTTGGCCCTGCTGCCACTTGCAGCCGGCCACGCACTTCCATAGTCCGGTAGTCAGTGGAGCAGATTGAATCTCAGTCAAACGGCGGCCAGAAGCTGGCCGCCGTCTTGATCGGTACCCTTGGCTCAGGATTACTCTTCAGCGCCAGCCTTGCAGTACCTGTCATAGGTTTTGTCTCGGCATTTCTGGCCCCGGTTCCGCTGGGGCTTGCCCGTATCAAGGGTGGTAGTGCCATTGCAGGATTCAGCGCGCTACTGGCCACCCTGCTGCTGGCAGTACTGTTTTCACCACCAATTGGTGCATGGTATGCGGTCCAGTGCGGTTTGATCGGACTGTTGGTTCCTGAATTAGCCCTGAGAGGCTTCAGGCCATCACGCACCATCATCTGGACTACGGCTGCCGGTGCAACCCTGACAGCGCTGATTACTGCAGCGTATGTCATCAGTAACGGCATCCATCTTCAGCTCTTTATACAAAAAGAAATCACTGACAGCATCAACCAGGCAACCAGACTCTATGAACAGCATGCGGGGCTGCCTGCTCAGGATCTTGAAATTCTCAAGCAGGGGATGCAGTCCATCGGACAGATCATGTCCCGGACCTATCCTGCTCTGACCACCATCAATCTGGGGCTGATCAGCGCAGTTACCTTACTGCTGTTCATGCGTATCGCCACCAAACGTGCCGTGGCAGTCAATGGCTCACCCTTTAAAGAGTTCAGGACTCCTGAGCCGCTGGTCTGGCTGCTGATTGTGGCAGGATTTACCATGTTGGCACCATCAGCCCTGCTTACCACACCGGCCTTAAATATCCTGAGTGTGTTAGGGGTGCTGTATTTCATGCAGGGACTGGCAGTACTGCTCACCCTCTGTGAACGGTCCAGCTTTGCAAGCACTCTGAAAGTACTGCTTGGCATCATCCTGCTGACCCAACCCTACCTGGTTGTTGTTGTAACCGTACTTGGTATCTTTGATTATTGGGGTGACTTCCGCACCCCGCGCACCACGCAGGAAGAAAACCTGTAAAACAGGCTCGAAAGGAGAAGGAAACATGAAACTGATTCTGCAAGAAAACATTGAGCATCTGGGCCAGATCGGCGATATCGTCAAGGTAGCCCCCGGCTATGCCCGCAACTACCTGCTGCCCAAAGGGCTGGCCATCGAAGCCACCGTAAAAAATGCCAAGGCACTTGAGCATGCAAAGCGCCAGCTGGCCTATAAGAAAAACAAGTCCCTTGAAGCTGCAAAAAATCTGGTGGCCAAGCTTGAGGCCCTGTCCATTGAATTAACCCACCAAGCTGGCGAAGAAGGCAAGCTGTTCGGTTCGGTTACCAACATGGAAATCGCCGCCTTCCTGAAGGACAACGGTTTCGATGTTGACCGCAAAAAGATCGTACTGGCTGAGCCGATCAAGCAGCTGGGCGAATACAGCGTACCGGTCAAGATCCACCCTGAAGTTGCCGCAACCCTGAAGGTTAAGGTTTCTGCAGTAGCGTAAGCACCTTTTCACTGCACTAACGCCTCAAAGCCCGCCCATCGGCGGGCTTTTTTTGTTACAAGCCGTTGAACAGACGTTCAGCCGATTGACATTCACGCTATTCCAGAGGAGAATAGCTACGCTATGGATACCGTAACCCTTGAACTGATTGTGATTCTCCTATTGATTGGCCTGAACGGTTTTTTCTCCATGGCAGAGTTTGCCATCATCTCAATCCGCAAAGGCAGAATTGCCCAGCTGGTTGCTGATGGTGACCAACGGGCAGAGATCATCGAGCAGTTTCAGAAAGACCCCCACCCCCTGCTGGCAGTTATCCAGATCGGTGTCACGGTTGCCGGATCAGCCGCATCAACCGTAGGCGGGATTGTTGCCATTGAACATCTGCGCCCAGCCCTGCTGCTACAACCATGGCCCGTGCTGCAAAAAGTCGCAGAACCTTTAGCTGCATTAACTGTCGTCATCATTGTATCCTATGTTTCCTTGATTATCGGAGAGCTGGTACCAAAGGCGATCGGTTTGCAGTATGCCGACAGGGTAGCCCTGAGCCTGGCAAGACCGATGCAAATTATTGCCCGATTAACCGCTCCAATTGTCCTGATACTGACTTCATCAAGCAGGGCAGTACAGCAGTTGATCGGCCTGAAGGGTGAGCAGGACGCATTCATCACCCGTGAAGAAGTACAGCACATGGTGTCTGAAGGCCATGAAACCGGTGTCTTCAGCGAGACAGAGCATGAGTATATTCGTAATGTCTTTGAATTTACCCATACCTACGTTCGTGAAGTAATGATCCCCCGCACCCGGATGGTGGCCCTTGAACTGCAAATGAGCCGTGAGGAGCTGGTCAGAATAATTCTGGAGGCACAGTATTCCCGCTATCCGGTCTACCATAACGACATTGAAGAGATTGTTGGCGTACTGCACGACAAAGATATCATGGGGGCCTTGGTACGTGGTGAAGATCTACATCTGGAACAGATTATCAGACCTCCGGTTTTTGTACCGGAGGGCAAAAAGGTAAACGAACTTTTAAAAGAGATGCAACGCACCCGTAACCATATGGCGCTGGTAGTTGATGAGTACGGCGGTATCTCCGGTCTGGTGACCACGGAAGATCTACTGGAAGAGCTGGTGGGTGAAATAGAGGATGAGCACGACGGTGGTGAACCTGCCAAACTGGTACAACAGGCTGACGGTAGCTGGCTGGCAGATGGGCTTGCCTCAATTTTTGACCTGCAGGAACCGCTGGGTATCAAGCTGGAGGAGGCACCACTCTATGAAACCGTAGCCGGCCTTGTCCTGAATGAATTGGGACACCTCCCCGTGCAGGGCGAAGCGGTAGAATGGAACGGCTTCAGGCTGATCTGCGAGCAGGTGACCCGCACCGCGGTCCTGCAAGTCAGGATTATTGTACCGCAACCGGATAATGCCTCCGCTCAACCAGGAACAGACGAAGCGTAACGGTACTTTTCTCAATGCACATCATGCCACGCCCCAAATTTATCAAACGGCTTATTCTGGTGCTGCTACTGGTTGGCACCATTTCATTAAGCCTTTCACTTTTGCTACCTCACCTCCTTGACCTCAACAACTATCAAACCCAACTGATTACGTTGCTGCAAAAACAGTTAAACCGGCAGGTCCGCCTGGGTGACAGCCGGTTTTCCTGGATGTTCGGTCCAGAATTCGCCTTCAAAGACCTCTATGTTCAGGAGCGGGACAGTACCCACGAATTTCTCTCAGCCAACAGGATCACCTTCCGTCTGGCCTTGTTGCCGCTACTCCGGAAAAAAATTGAACTGCGCGAAATTGTCATTGATGGTGCCCGGCTGACCCTCAGCCGCGACGAGCAGGGCCGCCTGAATATTAATGATCTTTTGAAGCCGTCCGCTAACACCTACGACCTGCAGGCCCGTGGTGTGCGGGTGCGTAACGGCACCCTGTTCTGGCATGATCAGGCAACAGAAGAAACCTGTACTAACCTGACCATCTCAGGCATCAACCTGAGTCTGGACAAACTGATCCGGGGCAGAAAGAGCTCTTTCAAGCTGGCAGCAACCCTTGAAGGCAGTAGCTCCGGCACGATCCAGACCTCCGGCTCTGTCAAACTACCCAAGACAGGAGAGCTGCTGCATCAAGCGGACATTCAGGCGAAAGTCGAATTGAACCAGCTCGAATACTGGCGTTTCTGGCCCTACTTCGGCCAGCATGTACCGTTCCCCTCCCCTGGCGGCACACTTAGCCTGAATCTTGCCTTGAAGGGACGTTGGCAGAACCTGCAGGCCAAAGGACTGCTGAAGGCCCGCAACCCGGTCGTGAACTGGCCCAAGGTATTCCATGGCAGCGTTGCTCCCAAACAGCTGCAGCTTGCGGTTGACCTGAAGTGGACACCTACCCTGCTTGATCTGTCAGCGGTACAGCTCATCCTTGATGGATTCGACATCAAGGGTTCAGTCCGTCTCAGTGACCTTAACGGAAACGACCCGTTGATCACAGCCAAGGCAACCTCTGAAACGTTTGAATACACCCGCGTCAAAAGCTACATCCCGTTCGGCATTATCGCCGATGATACAGCCGACTTTATTGAACACAAGATCAGAGGTGGTATTTTCAAATTGACCACCGGAACCCTCAATGGCCGCATCTCGCAACTGGCACGGTTTGGTATTGGAGACAATGCCAATACACTCTATATCAGCGGCACAGCGGATCAGGCCTCAATTCAGTATGGCGAAAAAACGCCAACCTTTAAGCAGATCAAGGGTACCCTGGAAATGAAGGGACGTAATTTCAACCTGATCGGCATGAGCGGCAGTTTTGGCGGCTCACCTTTTACGCTGGATGGCACTATCACGGAATATGCAACTGAAGGAGTACCCTCATTCTACCCCTTCACCATGACCGCCTCTCCCAGGCCGGCAGAAGTCGCCTGGCTGGCAGCACATGCCGGTGCTGAGCTTTTGCATTTTGAAGGTAACAACACCACCTTGAAGCTGCAGGGAGACGGCCCAAGCACTGCCTACCGCCTGTCCGGGGAATGGTTTCTGTCAAATGCCGCATACCATTACCCGGCTCTGGTCAAAAAGCCGACTGGCATGGCAAACTCGCTGACCTTCAGTGCTGTACTGGGCAAAGACGCCACCAGATTCACCTCGTTCTCCTATCTGCTGGCACCGCTCAAGCTGTCCGGCAATGGGCTGTTACGCTACAGCGGCACGGTCCCGAATCTCTCCTTTGCCATTGAGACCAACCAATTCCAGCTGGATCAGCATCTGCCGATCCTGACAGACTGGCAGCAGTACCAGTTAAAAGGCGGCGTTCAGGCGCATCTGGGCGGCACCGGAGACCCACGCAGCATCAGCTCCATGCTGTTTTCCGGCACGGTCAAGCTGGGGAGCTTTTCGCTGAAACCACACCCAAAATATGCCCCGGTCACCGATGTTTCTACGCAGATCAACTTCAAGGGCAATTCACTTGAAACCTCTCACATGGCAATCCGCTATGGCAGCACTCCGCTTGCCATCAAAGGCAGAATTGCCAGCCTGAAGAATCCAGAGGCAGAATTGTTTATCACATCGCCAGACCTCAATCCGATTGACTTCGGTCTGGCCCTTGCAGAAAAACCGCCAAGGATCAGGCAATTCAGTACCCAACTGGGCTTACGTGACGGACTGCTTACCATCCGTAACGTCTCAGGTCGGCTGCCCAGGACAATCCTCAGCGCATCCGGCACTGTCCGTACCACGGGCATACCGGATATCAACCTGCGGATCGCCTCCAGCTACCTTGATCTTGAGGAAATCATTCCGCTGCTGGCACCGGCTCGCACCGCTCAGGCCGATACACAACAGAAACCGGCACCCCCCTTTAAACTGCAGGCGCAATTGACTGCAGCAGCAGGCAACTACCGGACAACCAATTTCAGCAATCTCTCTGCCTCTCTGAAAAATGAAGACGGCATTCTGAAACTGCAGGGGCTGCATAGCACAATTATGGGCGGACGGCTCTCACTGAACGGACAATTAGCACGGACTGAAAATCAACCGCCCAAATGGGATCTCACCTTCCTGCTGGAACAGGCCAAGGCTGGTGAACTACTGCAACTACTGGGTATTGGTAGGGAAATAAAGGGTCTCACATCAGCAAAAGGCCGCTTAAGTGCCAGCGGTGATCAGCTTGATGAGATCAAGAAAAGCGCCAGTGGAGCCATTACATTGAAGGTAGAGCGTGGCACCCTGAAACGCTTCAACTCACTTTCCAAGGTGATCTCAATCCTGAATGTCTCGCAGCTACTCAGCTTCAGCCTGCCGGATATGGCCCGCGACGGCATGCCGTTTAATCAGATAACCGCTACAATCGGTGTAAAAAACGGCATCCTGACCACCCAGGACTTTTTCATTGACAGCAATGTCATGCATGTCACCA
>DAIQQT010000087.1:0-8476 GCA_036786685.1 Trichlorobacter sp. | reverse complement strand
GATGTGGTGGAGGAAATGCGCAAAGGGGGGTATAATCTCGGAGGCGAGCAGTCCGGTCATCTGATCTTTCTGGATAACAACACCACCGGCGACGGGGTGCTGGCCGCCCTGCAACTGCTGGCAGTGATGCGCCGCCGGGAAAAACCGCTTTCGGAACTTGCCGAGGTAATGATTCCACTGCCCCAGGTGCTGGTCAACGTACGGGTCAGAGAACGCCAGGATATCATGACCATCCCGCCGGTTGCCGCTGCCATCAGAGGAGTGGAGGAAAAGCTGGGTAACGAAGGCAGGGTCCTGATCCGCTATTCCGGTACTGAGCCGCTCTTGCGAATCATGCTGGAAGGCCAGGACAAATACGAAATCACCGGATGGGCCAATGAGATTGCCGATCTGGTAAAGCAGCAGATAGGAGAGAAGTAGCATGGCAAAGCTGGGCCTTAATGTTGATCATATTGCCACGGTGCGCCAGGCACGTGGCGGTACGGAGCCTGATCCGGTCACCGCCGCAGCTATCGGTGAGCTGGCCGGTGCCGAGGGGATTACGATCCATCTGCGGGAGGACCGCCGTCATATCCAGGACCGTGACCTTGAGATCCTGCGCCGGACCGTGCAGACCAAGCTGAATCTGGAAATGGCAGCCACCGATGAGATGGTGGCAATTGCCAGCCGGATCAGGCCGGAACAGTGTACTCTGGTACCGGAAAAGCGTCAGGAACTGACCACCGAAGGCGGTCTGGATGTGCTGGGCAATCTGGCCGCCATCGCCAAGGCTACCAGCAGACTGCATGAAGCAGGGATTGTGGTCAGCCTGTTTGTTGATCCAAGCGCTGAACAGATCAGGGCTTCCAAAGAAAGCGGTGCTAATGCGATCGAGATTCACACCGGTCGCTATGCCGAGGCACGAGATGAACAGTCCCGTCACCATGAACTGACTGCTATCCGTGAGGCGATCAGACTGGGCAATGAACTTGGCTTAACCGTACATGCCGGACATGGCCTTAATTACGTTAACATCCTGCCGCTAACCGGATTAAACGGTATTGAAGAGTTCAACATCGGCCACAGCATCATTTCACGGGCCATGCTGGTAGGGCTTGATCGGGCGGTACGCGAGATGGTGGCGCTGATCCGTCGGCCATGATTCTCGGTATCGGCATTGATACGGTGGAAATCAGCCGTTTTCAGCGTTTTCTGGATGAGGGCAACCAGGCCTTGCTGAACCGGCTCTTTGCTCCTGCAGAGCTGGAGTACTGCCGTCCAAGAAAACAGACTGCTTCCTGTCTGGCAGCCCGTTTTGCCGCTAAAGAGGCATTTGTCAAGGCACTGGGGACCGGTCTGCGGGACGGTATCTGCTGGACCGAGATAGAAGTGGTCAATGGCCTGTTGGGCAAACCGTTCCTGAAACTGTCAGGACGCGCCCTTCAGTTTTTTTCTGAACGAGGCTCGACAACAGCACACCTGTCACTGTCCCACGATGGTGGTCATGCGGTTGCGCAGGTCATACTGGAGGCGCCATGAAGATCGTCACCGCCCATACCATGCAGGAGCTTGACCGTCGTGCCATCAATGAATACGGAATCCCGGGCCGTGAACTGATGGAACAGGCCGGTCGCGGCTGTGCCGAGCATATTCTGGCGGCCTATGGTACCCGACGGAGCAAACGGGTCGTAATTCTGGCCGGTAAAGGCAACAATGGCGGCGATGGCTATGTGATTGCCCGCTACCTGCTGGAAAAAGAGTGGCAGGTGCTGGTGCTTGTACTGGCTGACCGGGACAGCATCAGTGGTGATGCCGAGGCCAATCTGGTGCTGTTGCCGGAGGATATTGTACGTTTTTGCCCCGGTGAAGGAGAACTTACCGAGAACTATACTGACGACCTGCAGCAGGCTGATGTACTGGTGGATGCGCTCTTGGGAACCGGTCTGCGCAGTGACCTGACCGGGCTCTACCGGGAAGCGGTAGAGCTGATCAATGCCGCACCGGGTAAAGTGGTGGCGGTGGATATCCCCACCGGCATCCACGGCACCACCGGCCGGATCCTGGGCCAAACTGTCCATGCCAACATGACGGTCACCTTCGGGATTGCCAAACTGGGCCATGTCCTCTATCCGGCTGCCGAACATGTGGGCAGACTGGCGATTGTTGATATCGGCATCCCGCCACAACTGATGGACGAGGCAGTCGGCTACGACTTTCTGAATGAAAAGCTGCTGGCCCCGCTGGTCAAGCGCCGTGACCGTCAAACCCACAAAGGAACCTATGGCCACTGCCTGATTGTTGCCGGATCAACCGGCAAGACCGGCGCAGCCGCCCTGGCTGCCAACAGCGCAGTCAGGACCGGGTCAGGGCTGGTTACCCTGGCGGTGCCGGAAAGCCTTAACCAGATCCTTGAGGTAAAAACCACCGAAGCGATGACCCTGCCGCTACCCGATGCCGGCAGCGGACATTTGACCATTCACTCCCTTGTAGCCCTTGAAAAGCACCTGTCCGGCAAGGATGCCCTGGCCATCGGACCTGGCATTGATCGCCGTCCTGCCAGTGTTACCGTGGTACAGACCCTGATAGAGACCGTATCCATTCCGATGGTGATCGATGCTGACGGCCTGAACGCCCTGGCAGAAGACACCTCTATCCTGCATCGTCGCCGTTCACCAAACATCGTCCTGACCCCTCACCCCGGTGAAATGTCCCGGCTGTTAGGATCTGCCATCCCTGATGTGGCGGCAATCAGGATCTCAGTAGCCCAGGAGTTTGCCCGCACCTTTGGTGTCTATGTAGTTTTGAAAGGGGCCCGCACCATCATTGCCTCCCCCGACGGCATGGCTGCTATCAACGGCAGCGGCAACCCCGGCATGGCAAGCGGCGGCATGGGCGATGTACTGACCGGCATTATTGTCTCGCTGCTGGGCCAGGGCTATTCAGCCTGGAACGCCTGCCGCCTGGGAGTCTTCATCCACGGCCTGGCCGGTGATCTGGTGGCCATGGAACAGGGCGAGATCGGCATGACCGCCACCGACCTGATGGCACGTATTCCACTGGCGCTCAACCGGCTCCTGAACCTTCCCGCAAACTATCATCAACCCGCTTAAACCAAGGAGCGACCCATGAAAACTGTAGCAGAGATCATGACCAGAGACGTGATTACCGTAGGAACCGAAACAACCATCCGCGACCTTGCCGAGCTGTTTATGACACACCGGATCAGCTCATTGCCGGTGGTTGACGCCTCCGGCACACTGATCGGCATGGTGACTGAATCAGACCTGGTGGAACAAAGCAAAAGCGTACACCTGCCAACCGTCATCAGCCTGTTTGACTGGGTGATCTACCTTGAGTCAGAGAAGACCCTTGAAAAAGAGCTGAAAAAAATGGGGGGCAGGACCGTTGCTGATATCTATCAAACGGAAACCGTCACCCTTGCACCGACAGCATCTCTCAGTGAAGCGGCCGACCTGATGAGTGCCCACCACACCAACGCCGTACCGGTGCTGGACAACGGCAGACTGGTGGGTATCGTAGCCCGTATCGACATCATCCGTACCCTGCTGGTGTAGAGGTAACAATGCCCCAACTGAACACGAAGCTGGTAATTGCAACCAGCTCCCCTGAACAGACCGAGGCGGTGGGAAACCGATTGGGTACGCTGCTTGGGTCAGGTGACGTGGTGACCCTCTCCGGTGAGCTGGGTGGCGGCAAGACCTGTTTCGTGCGTGGCGTGGTTGCATCGCTGGCCCCGGCCGGCAAAGAACTGGTGGCCTCCCCCACCTTTGCCATCCTCAATGAGTATCCGGGGCAGCCAGCGGTGCTGCACTATGACTGTTATCGCCTGCGTGGCAGTGATGACGCCATAGAACTGGGGTTTGAGGAACAGCTCGCCGGTAAGGCGGTCTGCCTGATTGAATGGCCGGAACGGATCGCAGACCTCCTGCCTGATGAGCGCCTTGAAGTGCTGTTTGAATATTGCGGTGAGACCCGACGTTCCCTCACCTTTTTCCCCCATGGTTGCCGTGGAATACAATTGCTTGAACAGCTGGCCAGCACTGGTGATTATTGTAAAAAAACCTTGTCTGAGGAACAGCGTTCTGCTATGTAATAGCCCTTTCATCTTTGATCTGTTCAGTGAAGGAGTAACAGTATGGCACTGGTAGTCCAGAAATATGGAGGGACCTCGGTCGGCACCACAGACCGAATCAAGAACGTCGCCAAGCGGATCATCAAGACCTACGAGGCGGGCAACGAGGTTGTGGTAGTTGTTTCAGCAATGTCAGGTGAGACCAACAAACTGGTGGCCCTGGCCAATGAAATGATGGATATCCCGGACAACCGCGAATACGATGTAGTGGTTGCAACCGGCGAGCAGGTAACCATCGGCCTGCTGTCCATGTACCTGAAGTCCCTGGGTTACAAAGCTAAATCCTACATGGGTTGGCAGGTACCGATCATCACCGACAGCACCTTTGCCAAGGCCCGGATTGAAAGCATTGATGACACCAAAGTGCGCGCGGACCTGAAGGCTGGCAACATTGTGGTGGTAGCCGGCTTCCAGGGTATGGACAAGGAAGGCAATCTGACCACCCTTGGCCGTGGCGGCTCAGACACCTCAGCCGTTGCCTTGGCTGCCGCCCTCAAGGCTGATGTCTGCGAGATCTACACTGATGTTGACGGTGTCTACACCACTGACCCCAACGTCTGCAAAGAAGCCCGCAAGGTGGAAAAGGTTTCCTACGATGAAATGCTGGAACTGGCCAGCCTTGGAGCCAAGGTACTGCAGATCCGCTCGGTTGAGTTTGCCAAAAAATTCAATGTGGACATACATGTCCGCTCTAGCCTGAATGAAAACACCGGTACCATGGTTACCAGGGAGGATAAGGATATGGAAGGGATTCTCGTTTCCGGAGTAGCGTACGACAAGAACGAAGCCAAAATTGCCGTACTGGGAGTACCTGACAAGCCCGGTATTGCTGCAAAGATTCTTACCCCGCTCTCCGATGCGGCTATTTCAGTTGACATGATCGTACAGAACGTCAGCCATGACGGTCTGACCGACTTCACCTTCACCGTCACCAAGGCAGACCTGAAGAAGGCCCTGCTGATCACCAACGAGGCTGCCAAAGAGGTTCAGGCCAAAGAGGTTCAGGCTGATGAAAACATCAGCAAGATCTCCATCGTCGGCCTGGGTATGCGCAGCCACGCCGGTGTTGCCACCCGCATGTTTGCCGTGCTGGCCAAGAACAGCATCAACATCGGCATGATCTCCACCTCTGAAATCAAGGTTTCAGTGGTGATTGACGAAAAATACACCGAACTGGCCGTACGGGTTCTGCATGAGGAATTCGGCCTGCAAGGCTAGGCAACGACATCTTACACAACAGAAATGGGGACACCATGACGGTGTCCCCATTTCTGTTTACAGGCTATTCCGTTCAGACCGCTTGCCTCCGGCGGAGAGCGTGGTATGCTTAAAGCCGTAGTCACTACCTGCAAGGCACTGGATATTATTATGGCAACTGCCCGTAGCAACAACAGAAAATCTGTACGCGTGGCCACCAGCTCAGTAGAACAGGCCCGTGTCGCACGGAACGAATTTTTAACCAATATGAGCCACGAAATCCGTACCCCGATGAACGGGGTGATCGGCATGGCTCAACTACTACGGACCACCCCCCTGGACGCTACGCAAAAAGAGTACCTGGATTGCCTTGAAACCTCTGCCAAGAGCCTGATGTACCTGATTAACGACATTATTGACTTCTCCAAGATCGAAAGCGGCCAGATTGAGCTGGAAGAGGTTGACTTCAGTCTGCGCGGCACCATCAACAACATCATCAAGACCCAACATTCAGACCTCCACCTCAAAGGTCTGGATCTGCTGATCGATATCCCCCATACGGTTCCCGACTCCCTCAGGGGGGATCAATTACACACCAAACAGGTCATCCTCAATCTGCTGGGCAATGCCATCAAATACACAGCAAAAGGGACTGTCCGAATTGTCGTTACCGTGACTGAGCAGCATGATGACCAGGTCCTGCTGCAACTCAGCATCAGCGACACCGGTACCGGCATTGACCCTGAAGAACTGACCAAACTCTTTGCACCATTCCAGCAAAAGAAAAACAGCATAAACAAACCGTTGGGGGCAAAAGGGCTGGGAGTTTCCATCAGCAGACGCCTGGTTGAGCTGATGGGGGGCAGGATCTGGGCCGAAAGTACCGTAGGCATCGGCAGCACCTTCCATCTGGCACTCCCCTTTGTTGTAGCACGCAGAACAGCTGCCTCAGATTTTGAAGAAGACCGTGACAGCCTTTCAACACAATGGGAAGGCCCCGTCTTACAGATCCTTCTGGCAGAAGACAACGCCATCAACCAGAAATTTGCGGTTACCATCCTGGAACGAATGGGGCACCAGGTGACCTGCACCAACAACGGCAAAGAAGCGTTGCAACTGTGGAAACAAGGAACTTTTGATCTGATTCTGATGGATATTCAGATGCCGTTACTGAATGGCAGTGCTGCAACAGCAGCCATCAGAAAAGAAGAAGAGGGTACAAACAGCCATGTACCGATCATTGCCCTGACCGCCCATGCCCTGCAGGAAGAAAAACGGCAACTGCTCCGCTCAGGCTTTGATGGCTATGTTCCCAAGCCCATGGAGGTTGATACACTGACCAGGGAAATGAAGAAGGTACTCAGGCAAAGCGAGCCGTAACTCATCCCCCTTCTCCGTGCAGCACAAACACCCCCCAGTAGAACGGGTTGGGATATTTTTTGCGCATCTGCTCACGGGCCAGCTTCAAGGCCAGGGCGTGGGGTTTACCCTGTTTGAGATAGCCATACAAGAGCGTCACGTACTCCACCGCCGGTTCTGAGGCAACTTCCCACAGGCTGACCACCACACTGCCCGCACCGGCAGACTGGAAGGCCCGGGCAAAGTTGGCCACCCCCTCCCCTTCAACCTCCTTGCCCACACCGGTTACACAGGCAGAGAGCATCACCAGTTCTGCATGCAACTTCAGATCAAGCACCTCACTCAGCGTCAGGAAGCCATCATTCCCCCCCTGCTTGTCCCTCTGACTCAGCAGGATGAACGGCTCGTTTACCTCCTTAATCATACCCGGCAGCGAGGCATGGGTGGCAAAGTGCAGATAACGATACTCCCCCAGCGGAGATTTTCTCAGCATTGCTTCTGTGGCCTGAGATCCCAGCAGAATGTCAGGTGGCTGAATCGCTGTTCCCAGCAAAGCTGCAATCCGGCGCACCTCAGCCTCAGTCTCCGGCAGCGGGGGAAACAGAACCGGCTGCCCGTACTGCTTCGGCACAACAGACAGACCACGGAATCCCTGCCGGTTTCCTGCTGCTGTCCCAAAATCAGGATTACCAAGGGCAAACAGGCTGCGGGTCGGATGCCCAACCGCCAGGGTACGTTTCAAGGCCAGCAGGCTGGCAGACTGGTAGTAGGAGACCGCATAGCGATCTCCCAGATAGCTGGTCTCTTTAGTCGCAGCATGGGCAGGCAGCGCCAGGATCTCAAACGGCAAGATGGCCAGGATACCATCCGGTACAATGATCAGCCGATCTGTTGGCCGGACATCGGACAGACCTTCGGACAGCAGCAGCCGATACAGTTCTGCTGCCTGCGGTTGCGAGAAGTCCTGTTGATGGCGGTTGGTAAGCGGCTCCAGGAAGTTCTTGACCTTCTCTTCCAGCGCAGCCCTCTTCAGCGGTATCCGTACCACCCGTTGCACACCGCCCTTTCTGACCACAAACAGGTAACCGGCATCCTCCCCCAGGGCATAGGCCAGCAGCAGTTCATCGGCTGCCAGCGGCAGCTGTTCAGCCGCAACCGGGCGGGGATAGTTGATGGCTGCGTAGAGGGGGAACTCCCGTTGAAGCCGAGCAACCAGTTGATCAAGCTGCCGGTGCAGGACCTGGCGTTGCTGCTGATACTGGCTATACGACACAGATCCACCACGCACGGCCTGCTCACGACCGGCATCCAGGGCAGTCAGCTGCTGGCGGAGCTGCTGTTCTTCCTCACGTGAGGCAGCAGGCAGGCTACTGGCGGCCACAGAACTGCGCCCGCTCTCAGCCACCCGCTCAATCAGGGTCCTGGCCTTGCTTGCCTCGGCAAAATAAAAGGCTGCAGCGGCATTACTGTCGCCATAGTTCCGCAACTCCGGCACAAGCGGATCATTCTGCAGGGCCTGTTCTGCAACGCTGGCTGTCAGGGACCGGTACGTGCGAAACCGCCCACCACCGCCGCCAGAGGCAAGGAATGAGCCACGTTCAGCCACAGACGAACGCATCTCCTCCAGTAACTGATAGGACTTCAGCAGATGCCTGCTTGCCAGGCCATACTCACCACGCCCCATCAAGGCCCGGCCGGTCTGCATCTCATGTTCAGCAACCACCTGGTCCCCAGCCAATGCTGCTGGCAGTTGTTGTTGCAGTAATGACAGCGCCTGATTATACCGAC
>DAIQQT010000086.1:0-8559 GCA_036786685.1 Trichlorobacter sp. | reverse complement strand
TGACACAAGCAATAAACAGCTGATTCTATTCAACTAAACGTTGGGACACTACTGAGGTAGACTAATGATATTTCGGTAAAAAGGAGCACAGATCATCTCTGTCATCCCTAAAAAGCAGTTTAAGATTAATTGAAAGGAACATTTTCATGAATATTGAAAAGGGTGCAGACAAGGTCGTCAAGACCTTACGGGTGCAGGTTACTGACCAGCCAGGATACCTTGGCCGATTGACAACCGCCGTAGGTGATGAGCGTGGCAATATTGGCGATATCAGACTGATCAGTTCAGGGCTTACCCATAATCTGCGAGAAATAACCGTCTATGTTGATAACGACAGCCATCTGGAGCGGATCGTAACGGCAGTTGCCGGCGTGGAAGGTGTTGTCCTGGAGGAAGTGGTTGATATGGTGGAGAAGGTGCATATTGGCGGAAAAATCGCCATGAAGAGCCGTTCTCCCATCACCTCGCTGGGTGATGTTCGCAAGATTTACACCCCGGGGGTTGCTTCCATCTGTCGCAAAATACAGCGTCAGCCGGAACTGGCTGCCAGATACACCGGTATCCGCAACAGCGTAGCCATCATCACCAACGGTACCGCAATTCTTGGCCTCGGAGATATCGGTCCGGTGGCCGGCATGCCGGTAATGGAAGGGAAAGCGGTGCTGTTTGACCACCTCGTCGGGATATCAGGGGTGCCAATCCTGATGAAAAGCAAAAACATCGAGCATATCATCGAGACGGTCTGGCACATCGCCCCGACTTTTGGAGCGATAAAACTGGAGGATATTGCCGCTCCGGACTGCTTCGAGATCGAACGCCGCCTGTCAGAGATGCTCGACATTCCGGTCATGCATGACGATCAGCACGGGACAGCGGTTGTAGTCCTCGCTGCCCTGCTCAACGCTGCACGGATTACCGGAATAACCCTGTCTGAGATGACCGTCGGGATCATCGGTCTTGGTGCTGCCGGCATCGGTATCACAAAACTGCTCATGGCCCACGGTGTGAAACAGGTTATCGGCACTGACCTGAATGAAAGCGCTCAAGAGATGCTCAACTCTCTTGGCGGGACGGCAACAGATCTTCCCGGTGTCATGAACGATGCCGAGCTTGTTATTGCTACCACCGGCTGTCCAGGACTGATAAAGCCTGAAATGGTTTGCAAGGGCCAGATCATTCTGGCCCTGTCAAATCCCGACCCGGAAATTCGCCCCGAAATAGCAATGGCCGCAGGGGCCGCGTTCGCCGCAGACGGCAAGAGCGTAAACAACGCCCTGGCTTTTCCCGGGATCTTCAGGGGGGCGCTTGATGCCGGCGCCACAGCCATTAACAAACAGATGCTCCTTGCTGCAGCACGCGCGATTGCCCAGCATGCCGGCCATGGTGAACTGGTTCCGGGGATACTTGATCCGAAGGTTCATTCGGCAGTGGCAGATGCCGTTTTTATAGCCGCAGGGGACAGCGGTGCAGCACAAACATAGGGCTTGTTCCTGTTTTCCTGGCGACCGGTTATTGCCTGTCGCCTCCTTGCATAACCCGCATTTTTTGGTATAGCTACATGAAACTATTGTTGATAACAAAACAACGAAAGGAGAAGCAGACATGTCTCAAGATGGAAGACCCTGGAGTCCTTACCTGGCCGGCGCGTTAGCGGGGCTGGTAAGTATCGGTTCAGTCTGGTTTGCCGGCAAGTATTTCGGCGCCTCTACCACCTTTGTGAAGACTGCCGGCATGGTTGAACAGCTTTTCAGCCCCGAGCGGGTCGCTCAGATGGAGTATTTTGTCAAGAACACTCCCGGCGTTGACTGGCAATCCATGTTTCTGGTGGGTATCTTCGCCGGTGCCCTGATCGCTTCCTTGTCGGACGGCTCCTTCCGGCTGCAGAAGCTGCCGCCACTCTGGGAAGGACGTTTCGGCTCCAGCATCGGCAAACGAGGGGTCGTTGCCTTTCTGGGAGGCACCGTGGCCATGTTCGGTGCACGTCTGGCCGATGGCTGACCGAGCGGTCATGGGCTGAGCGGTTCGCTCCAGCTGGCGGTAAGCGGTTTTGTCTCTCTGGCATGCTTTTTCATCGGCGGTATTATTATGACGCAATTACTGTACAGAGGAGGTGAGCGATGAGCCAACTACTGTATGGTCTGATTACCGGTCTTCTGTTTGGCTTCCTGCTGCAAAAAGGACGTGTGCTGCGCTATGAAAAACAGATCAGCGCCCTGCTGCTCAAGGATATGACGATCATAAAATTTATGCTGACCAGTGTGACGGTGGCCATGGTCGGCACCTATCTGCTGGTTGATCTGGAGCTGGCCAAGCTCTCGATCAAATCCACCATCCTGGGGGCCAACATCATCGGCGGCCTGCTGTTCGGGCTGGGCTGGGGGGCGTTGGGATACTGTCCCGGCACCTCGGTCGGCGCTGTTGCAGAGGGACGTTGGGATGCCCTCTGGGGTGTGGCCGGCATGCTGGCCGGTGCGTCCCTTTTTGCCGCACTGTTTCCCGCCATGAAGGCCAGCGTGCTCACCTGGGGAGATTTTGGCAAGATAACCCTGCCGCAACTGCTGGGGATCAACCACTGGTTCGTAATTGTGCCGTTTGTTGCCGGTACCATTCTGTTATTCCGCTGGATAGAAAAGAAAGGGCTGTAGTTTTTTTCAGCAGGTGTGGTTCCAGACACACTCAGACGGAGACGCAGCATGATCACCTACATCAAAAAATTTGAGAGGATGCTTATCCTGTCGTTGGTCTTCATGATGGCGCTGGTCTTGTTGCTCAGCACCATTGAGCTGGCATGGGTGATTATCAAGGACATCATGTCGCCACCGGTTCTGCTGCTGGAGATTGATGAGCTGCTGGAACTGTTCGGTATCTTCATGCTTGTTCTGATCGGTGTTGAACTGCTTGAAACCATTGTAAAGACGTACCTGAATGAATCAACTGACCATGCCCGTATTGTGATTGCCGTTGCGATTATAGCCATTGCCCGTAAGGTGATTATTCTTGATGTAAAAGATCTGTCAGGTACAGCCTTACTTGGTATTGCCGCAATCATTCTGTCGCTTACTGTTGGTTATTATCTGATCAGGAAAACTAATACGGGAGAACCCGGCCCGGGCAAGGAGTAAGGATGTTGTTCTGGATACCCAAACAATAGAGAATTAAGTGCAGGGCATACCTATGGTTGTCAACTCCGTGCTGGAATGGATCGCGAAACGTTGACAGAAGTAACGGACATACTATCAGGAAATCTTCATCAGACTGCATCTTACCCCAAAATTTTGTGTAGAGGTTTCGAATGAAGCTGGTTGATCTCCTCGAAAGAATGCCTCGCTCGGCTATTACGGCAGTGGCATTGTCATTCTGCGTCGTGGTGGGGGTGATTGACGGGATGACCGGTTCCGACTATTCGCTGGCCCCCTTCTATCTTGTTCCCGTTGTTCTGGTGGCCTGGTTTGTGGGGAGGAAAGCCGGCTATCTCATCTCCTTTGCAGGTGCCCTGGTGTGGCTTTTGGCTGAGATGGCGGGGAGAGAGCGATACCAGTTCGAATTCGCCCTGCTCTGGAACGACCTCATGGAGCTCCTGCTCTTTCTTCTATCGGCCCTGGTTGTCTCGTCCCTCAAAGGGGCACTTGAGCGGGAAAGGGGTATGTCACGCACCGATCAGTTGACCGGTATATCAAACCGGCGGCACTATTTAGAGCTTGTTACAGGAGAGATGCAGCGGAACCATCGCTATAAAGAGCCCTTTACCGTCTTATACCTAGACATTGACAGGTTCAAGTCGGTTAATGATACCATGGGGCATGCGGAGGGAGATAAACTCCTGCGGGAGGTAGCCAATGTCATTGCTGCTGCTATCCGTGAAACCGATACGATCGCTCGACTTGGTGGAGATGAATTTGCCTTGCTTCTCCCCGAAACCGCCGAAGAATCGGCTCTTAAGGTGGCGGAAAAGGTACGACAGCGGTTAAAAAAGGATGTGGAGAGTCACTGGCCGATCACGTTCAGTATGGGACTGGTTACCTATCTGCAATCTCCGGCTACTATCGACGAGGTGATCAGCCGGGCTGACCGGCTTATGTATGAGGTGAAAGAAAAGTGTAAAGATGACCTGCGTTATGAGTTGGTTGGAGAATTATCCCCGTAGTCAGAATATGTTGTACTTCATTGGCCCCAAAAACGGAGGGGAGAAGCCCTACAATGCACAAAAATCCAACTCCGCCAGCTGAAATTACGTGGCATGCAGCATCTGATCAGGACGTCATGACCCGACTGGATACACGCCCTGACGGATTGACTGATGGGGAGATCACCGAACGGTTGCAGCGCTTCGGTGCTAACACCCTTGCCCGGTCCGGCGGGACAAGCCCCTGGCTGATCTTCTGGCGCCAGATCAATAACCCGATCGGCTGGCTGCTGCTTGCTGCCGGTGCCCTGGCGGTTGCCCTGAAAAAACCCACCGATGCCGCGGTTGTTTTTGGTGCGGTGATCATCAACGCCATCATCGGTTTCATCCAGGAATATCGGGCCGGAAAAGCTATTGAGGCACTTGCCGCCATGATTCCTGAAGCGGCAACGGCAATCAGGAACGGGCAGTCCATCGCGGTGTCGGCAGACGGGTTGGTGCCTGGTGACGTGGTAACCGTACAGAGCGGTGATAAAGTTCCTGCCGACCTCCGCTTGATCCGGGTCAAGAACCTGCTCGTTGAAGAAGCCGCCCTGACCGGCGAATCGCTACCGGTGGCAAAGCGCTCCGACACGGTACTGGCGGATGCACCGCTGGGCGACCGTTTTTGCATGGCCTACAGTGGCACCCTGGTGGTGCAGGGTACGGCCACCGGCGTGGTGGTGGCCACGGGGAACAGCACCGAACTGGGACGGATCAATGCGCTGCTCAATCAGACCACACAGCTTGAAACTCCGCTGACCCGGCAACTGGCCGGGGTCACTACCGGCATCACCGTCGCTGTAGTGGTCGTAGTAGCGGTTTTGATCGTTTTTGGCATCTGGATCAAGGACGCCCCGGTTGGAGAATCCCTCATGGTTGCCGTTTCGCTGGCCGTGGCGGCAATCCCCGAGGGACTGCCTGCGGTTATCACCATCTGCATGGCCATCGGCGTCCGGCGGATGGCCGAACGGCATGCTGTTGTCCGTCATCTTCCGGCGGTGGAGACACTGGGATCCACAACGGTCATCTGCTCTGACAAGACCGGTACCCTGACCCGCAATGAGATGACGGTTCAGGTGGCGTGGCTGCAAGGGCATGAATACCGGTTTTCCGGGATTGGCTACACACCGGATGGCGAAGTCGAACACGACGGTGTTCGCTTGACAACCGTTCCTCCTGCACTGCATGAACTGCTCTCCATTGCCGTCCTCTGCAATGATTCCACGCTGCGATTCGAGGGAGACAGTTGGGCCATCACCGGTGATCCGACAGAAGCCGCCCTGGTGGTTGCCGGCCAGAAAGCCGGATTGCATGCCAATGAATTTCGCAGTCGCCACCAACGTCTCGACGTTATCCCCTTCGAGTCGGACACCCAATACATGGCTACCCTGAACCGGTTTGACAGCAAAAACCGCATCCTGCTTAAGGGGGCGCCGGAAACGGTCATTGAGCGCTGCAACCTGGACAAAGCGGGGCAGCAGGCAGTGCATGAAGCCATGGCAACCTACGCCCGCCAGGGGATGCGAGTTATCGCCTGTGCCCAACGCCGGGACGTTGCAGCCGAAGATATTTCTCCTGGTGACGTTACACAAGACCTGCAGTTTGCCGGCCTGCTCTGCATGATTGATCCTCCCCGTACCGAAGCCATGGACGCCATCCGGGTCTGCCATAGCGCCGGTATCACGGTCAAGATGATTACCGGCGACCATCCCGTAACGGCCGAAGCCATCGGTCTGCAGCTCGGCCTGCTCAAGCATGGGCAGGGAGCCCTGACCGGTCGCGACCTGCAAGGCCTCTCCGAAGCAGAGCTCCAGTCAACGGTCATGAGTACCAATGTATTTGCCCGCGTGGCTCCTGAGCACAAGATCGCCCTGGTGCAGGCCCTCCAGGCCCAACGCCATGTGGTTGCCATGACCGGCGATGGTGTTAACGACGCACCGGCGCTCAAACGGGCCGACATCGGGATCGCCATGGGTATTACCGGCACAGCGGTATCCAAGGAGGCGGCCAAGGTTGTCCTGATGGATGACAATTTCGCCTCCATCACTGCAGCGGTGGAAGAGGGACGCCGGGTCTACGACAATCTCATCAAGTCCCTGGCTTTTGTGCTGCCCACCAATCTGGGGCTGGCCTGTATTCTGACCGCATCCATGTTTTTCTTCCCGACAGTACAGGTCGACGGAGTGAATGAGCTGCTCATGGCCATGTCTCCCAGTCAGACCCTCTGGATCAATCTGGTGGCAAGTATTACCCTCTCTATCCCGCTGGCCTTTGAGGTACTGGAGCCAAACGCCATGCGGCGCATGCCCCGTTCTCCCGACGAACCGGTCTTTTCCGGTTTCATTGTTGCACGCCTGATCATAGTTGCCCTGCTTATGTCCGCTGCTGCCTGCGGTCTGTTTCTCTGGGAATACTTCCGGATCGTCGGCCCTGAACCGGTGACGACCGCCCGGCATGCCCTGGCGCTGGCCGAAGCACAGACGATCTGCGTGACCAGCATCACCTTCACCCAGATATTCTATCTGCTGAACTGTCGATCCCTGCGCGACTCCCTCTTTTCTCAAGGGGTATTCAGCAACCCGTCGCTCTTTATCGGTATCGGCATCCTGCTGCTGCTCCAGGCCTGTTTCATCTACCTGCCGCCGCTGCAGGCACTTTTTGCTACGGCAGCGCTCGATGCCCGGGCCTGGCTGTATGCCATGGCTGCAGGTGCGATTGTGCTGCCGGTGATATCGCTGGACAAATGGATCAGAAACCGCAGCAGTCAAAACATGCTGTCACAATAAATTCTATTGACAGCCGATTCCGGTTCGGCTACCGTTTTAATCAACGTAAAGGGGAGTAGCTACCGGCCGGAGAAATGGCCGACCCATGTCCGTCAATACGACCACCCGGTCCGGACACGGGACGAGAAATCGATCGCAAGACCTTTACCCAATGTGTGCATTAGTGCGCTGTGGGTAAAGGTCTTTTTTATTTTTCGGATTGCTTTTCACGTAAGCAGCGCTGCTGCCACTCAAACTAAACACCAGGAGGTTGTACCAATGCCGCATCGTATGAACTCAACCATCAAGGAACCACGTAAAGAAGGCAAGGAGATGAAAAAAGAGAGAACCGCAAAAAATATTGTCAGCCTTACGCTATCCGACAAGGAGCAAAGAGTAATGGAGCGCATTACCAGGGCAACGTCAAAAGAGGCTTCAGAGGTTATCAGGGAAGCATTGAGCTTCTGGATTTCCAGACGGCAACGGCTTTGCCTGGACGTCTAACACACAGCCAACAGGAAGATAACGTAAAAAACACTCTTCATACTGATTTCGCTCTTTATGTCAGAGATTGACGCACAAAAATAGAGGAGACACAAATGCCAAGACAGCCTGTGGATGGCAAACATTTACGCCATATCATCTCATTCAGGGTAAGTGATCAGGAGTTACAGACCCTAAAAAAACTAGCTGGGCAACCTGCCGCAAGGATTTCCAGTGTGCTGCGCCAACTGATCAAAAAACTGTGTGAAGGTGCCCCTGATACAACTGGTGGGGAACTATTGACAATCCGGAGAACCTGCAGGGGATAATCACATGAATTATTTACTGTTATTAACACTGTGTATGTTGTTTGGGCTTCCCGTTGTATTTCAGTTGGCCAAGCTGTGAACAGGAGACGGAAATGCTTCAGAGTATGATTCAATGGCTTGTTGAAGCAATCGGTACACTGGGCTATCCGGGCATATTCCTGCTTATGGCGGTTGAAAGCTCGGTCATCCCCTTTCCCAGTGAACTGGTTATGCCCCCTGCCGGTTACCTGGTTTTTCAGGGGAAGATGAACCCCTGGCTGGTGGTGTTGGTAGGTGGCCTCGGCAGCCTGGCCGGTGCATATGCAAACTACTACGGTGCCCGCCTTCTTGGACGTCCGCTTCTGCTTCAGTATGGTCGATTTATAGGGCTTGCCGAGGTAAAACTGGAACGTGCCGAGCAGTTTTTCAATCGACATGGTGAGATTTCAACCTTCATCGGTCGTTTGACGCCGGTAATCAGGCAACTGATCTCCGTTCCTGCCGGACTTGCCAGAATGAATCATGCACAATTTGCAATATACACCACCCTGGGTGCAACCATCTGGTGTGCGGTACTGACCTGGATCGGCTATGCCATAGGTGACAACCAGCAGCTTATCTCTGATATGTCTCGTCAGGCTGTTGCCTGGACTCTGGCAGGATGCGGGCTGCTATTGGTTTCTTATCTCTATTGGCATAAGAAAAAGGTAAAGCCATCCATACCGTTATTGGATTCGTCGGCCAGACGCTGAAAGGACAATCATAATGTCTTCGTCTCTCACACTGTGGGGCGCATTTACACTACTGGTAGTTGTCATGCTGGCCGTCGATCTGGGAT
>DAIQQT010000085.1:0-8581 GCA_036786685.1 Trichlorobacter sp. | reverse complement strand
TGGCAGCCTCAAAGATCGATATGCTTTCTTTGTCCGGCCATAAGCTGCACGCACCAAACGGGATCGGTGCCCTCTATGTCCGTAAAGGCACCCCGTTCCGTCCGTTGATGGTTGGTGGACATCAGGAAAAGAGCCGCCGGGCCGGTACTGAAAATGCAGCTGCTATTATTGCGCTGGGCAAGGCCTGCCAACTGGCCGGTGAGTTTATGAATGAGGAGAATACCACGGTTAAGGCCAAGCGAGACCGGCTTGAGTCAGCTCTTATGGCAGCAATTCCCCATGCACGTGTCAACGGTGGCGGTGCTGACCGCCTTCCTAACACTACCTCTATCGCCTTTGAATTTGTCGAAGGAGAGGCAATTCTGCTCCTGCTGTCAGAACTGGGGATCTGCGCCTCGTCCGGCAGCGCCTGCACCTCTGGATCGTTGGAGCCCTCCCATGTCCTGCGTGCCATGGGAGTACCGTTTACCTGCGCTCACGGTTCAATCCGCTTTTCGCTTTCACGTTTCACTACCGATGCCGAGATTGATGCGGTTATTAAAGAACTGCCTTCCATCATTGCCCGTCTGCGGCAGATGTCTCCGTTTGGGCGTGAGTTTTTGAAGTAGGGCGCCTGTTGGCAGATTGCGATCGGACCATGAAAAAGCGGAGCCCTGTGCTCCGTTTTTTTATTTCTGGCTGCTGCAATCACTGCTGAAACTGGTATACTGTCTGCCAGTTAGTATGAGATCTCTACCGGGGAGTTCAGATGAACCGCCTGCTTACTCTGCTGATATGCCTCTGTTTTACACCGCCCTGGATGCCGGTCCATGCAGGACAGCCTCCGGTTACGCCAACCATCAGGGTTCAGACTGATCTGCACAGCGCCAAGATTATGGATGCCTCTGCCAGTGGTGATGGCGCCCTGCTGGCCACCGCTTCGGCTGATAAGACGGTAAAACTCTGGGAAACTGCCAGCGGCAGATTGCTCAGGACCATCAGGCCGCCAATTGCAGCAGGGAGCGAGGGAATGCTGCATGCCGTTGCCCTTAGCCCCGATGGCAGGCTGGTTGCTGCTGCCGGCTGGACCGGGGTAAGCTGGGACGGCAGTTACTCGGTCTATCTGTTTGACACCTCTAATGGCGAGATGCGTCAGCGGCTAACCGGTTTTCCTAAACCGCTCAAGCGACTTGCGTTCTCGCCGGACGGCAAAAAACTGGCAGTCGGTCTGCACAGCTCCGGGGGCGTCTATCTGGTCAGGGTGTCAGACGGTAAGCGGCTGATGTTTGATGCATCCCTTAACGGCACCTGTTTCGGTCTGGTTTTTGACCAGAAGGGGGGATTGCTGGCCGGTAGTGACCAGGGACAGCTCCGGCGCTATACTCCTGACGGTGGGCGGGTGTATGCCGTGCAGACTGATGAACGGACTAAACTGCTCTCCATGGCTCTTTCACCTGATAGCAGGTATCTGGCCTTGGTTTACGGCGATGGTCATCAAGTTGAACTGCGTACAGCGGCAGACGGCAGGTTTGAGAGCGTACTGCAACGTCCCGGTGGACGTTTCTTCAGTGTGGCCTGGTCCCGTGACGGTAAACAGATTCTGGCTGCCGGAAACCTCAAGTCTGAGGATGGACGCAAGCTGCTGGTAAGCTGGTCCAGTGAGCGCCGTCCTCAGGAGCTGGTACTGTTGCCGAGCAAGAGCGGCATTACCCAGCTCCTACCATTGCAGAATGGAGCGCTGGCCTTTGTCTCCCGCTTGACCGGTTTCGGGCTGCTGACGCCTGAGGGCAGCACCACGGTTCTGTCTGCAACAGAGGTGGGGTGGGGGAAGAAACCGGGGTTGCGTAACCTTGCCATGCTGGAACGCCAGCCGGCGTATTTTCATCTTCTGGCAATGGCGGACTTTCAGAAGAACCATGACCTTTTCCGGATTTCGGCCGATGCGGCTTCCGTTCTGTTCAGCTACGAACGGAACGGTCAGTCACCAGCCAGGTTTGACCTGAAAAAACGGCGTCTGGCGACAGTACATCCTTCGATGGAGAATCTGCTGCCCCACCGCTTTACCGCAGAAGGGCTTGATGTCCAGCACTGGCAGGGAGGGGGGCAGCCGTTGCTGAATCGCGTCCCTCTGGCCGGTTTTATCCCTCTGGAACGAAGCCAGAGTCTGGCAATCCGTCATGACGACAAAGGGTTTGTCCTGGGGACCAGTCACTTCATCCGCGCCTATTCCGCCAAAGGGGCACTCCTTTGGAAGAGCAGGACGCCGTTTGCGGCCTGGGACGTTGCCTTGTCGGCCGATGACAGTACGTTAGTCGCGGCGTTGGATGATGGCAGTATCCGTTGGTTTCGTATGCTGGACGGCAAAGAACTTTTTGCCCTTTTCCCGCACCCGGACAGGAAACGCTGGATTATCTGGACTCCGGACGGTTTTTTTGATCATGGCGGCGGTTCGGAGAACTTGATCGGTTTCCAGATGAACCGCGGTGCCGAACAGGCAGCAGTCATGGTTGGTGCAGAACGTATGTTTGATCTGCTGTATCGGCCTGATTTGCTGGACAGGGCAATTGCCGGTGAAGACCTTAACCCGTACCTGCAACGTTTGCAGATGCGGGCCGACGGTCGGATGGCTCTGACTGTGCCTGACAGTCACGTAGTGCCGGTCGCGGCCCTGAAAAAACAGACAGATCAGTGGGCTCTGACCGGGGGACAGCAGGACACTCAGGAACGGCAAGCCAGGCCTGCCCAGGAACAGGCGGCTGCAGAACAGAAGGGGCTCTTGGCTGCTGAAACGGCACGTACCGGCATGCAACAGGGGGATGCCGGGCGACTGCCACAACAACAGGTAGAGCCGGTTGATGAAGTGGAGCAGGAAACTGAACTGCCGCCGACTGTGGAGAGCGAAGCGGAGCAGGCCGAACCGAAGACGGCGTTGGCCAGTCTGGTCACGGCGGCAACAATGCCGCCCAAGGTAAGGTTTTTAACACCCTCAGGAGCAACCGGTCTGCGTGACATGCGGTTACAGGCAGAGCTGTGTGATGCCGGTGGCGGTCTTGGTGATGTAACCCTTTATCTCAACAAGATGCCGATCATCTTTGAACAGTCAAACCGGGGGCTGGTTGCGCTTGCGAAAAACAGGAAAGGTGACTGCATCAGTTTTGAGCGGGTCGTTACCCTGGCTGCTGGTGAGAATCAGATTGAGCTGATGGCGTTCAACCGGGCCAACAGTATTGAGTCTGAACGCAGCCGGATTGTCATGCACTATAATGCTCCGGAACCGGCTAAGCCGCGGCTGCATCTGCTGACCATTGCGGTGAACAGCTATCAGGAAAGGGCACTGGGGCTTAAGTACTCGGTCAATGATGCGGATAACGTGGCAAAGCTGGTTGCCGAAAAGGCCCAAAAGCTCTTTGCCGGAGTTGCTGTCTATCGCCTCTCTGACCAGCAGGTGACCAGACAGGGGTTGGAGCAGGTCTTTGCAGAGATCAGCGCCAAGGTAGAACGGGGAGATGTGTTTGTGCTCTTTCTGGCTGGTCATGGCCTGACTGATGAGCTTGACGGCATGTACTATTTTCTTCCGGCAGATTTTTGTCCAAATAATGGAGTGTCTCTTGCCCGCCAAGGGATATCAATGCATGATTTCAAACAGTACATCAGTTCGATCAAGGCCACGAGGAGTCTGTTCCTGATCGATACCTGCAGCAGCGGGGCATTCAGCGAAGGGATGGCGGGGCAGACCACCGCTGAACACGCTGCCCTGAACAAGTTGGCTCGCAGTGTTGGCAGGGCGACTTTAGCTGCAAGTTCCCGCGATCAGGTCGCCCTGGAAGGACATCAGGGGCATGGTGTCTTCAGTTTTATCCTGCTGCAGGGGCTGCAGGGGGCTGCCGCCAACAGGTCCGGGCGTATTACCATCACCAATCTGGCCCTGTTCGTGGAAGAAACCCTGCCGGAGCTTACCATGAAAAAGTGGGGGTATGAACAGATACCGCAAAAGGCTCTGATCGGTTTAGATTTTCCAATCGGGATTAAGTGAGGCGTACATGATAGATCATTATTTACTGACAGTTGTGCTCTTTGTCTGGAGTTTGCTGATTCCGGTTTCGTCTCATGGCTTCTGGTCCACTGAGCCCGGCTCATTGAAGGAGCTTGCAGTCGGCGTGGCAACGGAACTGAAGGGAAAGTCTGACGGAGTTAAAAAGCTCTACCTTGATAAGGTAAATGTCAAAGATGCAGTTACCGGCGAGATTTCCAACCTCTCCGCCTTTCTGGTCAATGAGCTGGAAAGCTCCCTCTCTGCAGCCGGATTCAGTTTTACTGACTTCATGGAACAGGCGGATCAGGTGGTGGGAGCCAGCTATCAGCGTGATGGTGAGCGGTTGCGTGTGTTTCTCAAATATTGCCCGGCAAAGGACAGCAGTAATTGTAAGAGTCTTTCTGCAGCTCTACCGGTAAACAAGCTTCCTAAAGAGAGCTTTAGTGAATCAATGGACAGCAGGCTGAAGCGGTTGGTGCAGAAGGCCGGTGGTGGCAAGAGCGGCCTGAAGGTGTTTATCAGTCCGGTGGTGGAGCGTAAGAACCGTTATTCAAGTGAGTTTTCCGAGTATGTAACTGCCAAGGCCAGAAGTTTCCTGGTCAACAGTCAACAGTTTGAGGTGCTGGAAGAACAGCCGGTGACACGCTCGCTCTCCAATACCCGTGGTCTGGCAGCCAAGGCCAAAGAGGTAAAGAACCTTGAGACCAGTGCAGCGCTGTTCAGCGGTGCCGATGCAGTTCTGGAGGGTTACTATCTGGAAGGGGCGGGCAGGGTGACGGTTGCCATGACCCTTAAGAATCTGAAGGGTGGGGTGTTGGGGAGCGCTGATGAGACCATTGAACGGAGCATGATCCCCTATAGTACCGTTAACCAGACAGCAGGTACCCTTGCTGCTGTGGCGGATGTGGCAGGTCAGGCAAGCCAGCAGGTGGTGAAACTGAATACCACCAAGGGGGATCGCTATCAGGTCTATCGAGCCGGTGAGAAGGTGCAGTTTTTGATGCAGGTCACCAAACCCTTGTATGTCTACCTGTTCGGAATCAACGCCAAAAATGAAGTCAGCCAGCTCTATCCCGGACCAGGCCAGCAACAGGTTCCGTTACAGGCAGGCCTTATTCATATTGTTCCTGGTGATAGGGACAACTGGGAGATTGTTGTGGAGCCTCCCTTTGGCACAGATGTGGTGAAGCTGTTTGCTGCTGAGCGTCCTCTGCCGGTACCGGCTATTTCCGACAAAGTGTCAGCCAGGAGCTTTAGTGATGGTACCCGCTCTCTGGTGCGACGTGATGTTATCCAGCAGCAGTTGGCAGCACAAAAGATCATTAATGGTTTTGATCTGGTGGATTATTTTAAAGGAATAGCTGATCAACAGGGGCTGACACTGTATGAAGATAGTCTGTTTGTGCAGACCAGACCGAAGTAGGAGGGGATATGTCTGAACAGTTTGATCTGATTGTGGTTGGTGCGGGTCCTGGTGGGTATGTGGCAGCAATTCGGGCCAGTCAGTTGGGTATGAAGGTGGCGGTGGTTGAAAAAAGGGCCGCCCTGGGCGGTGTCTGCCTGAACGAAGGCTGTATTCCCAGTAAGGCATTGCTTGACTCCAGTGAATACTTTGCACTGGCGCGGGATAAATTTGCCCTGCATGGGATTGAGATTGATCCACCCCGGCTGAATCTTGCAGCCATGCTCACCCGTAAAGATGATGTGGTGAAGAAGTTGACGGATGGTGTTGCCTATCTGTTCAAGAAAAACAAGGTTACCTTGTTTACCGGGACAGCCAGCCTGCAAGGCCCGGATGCAGAAGGAATGCAACAGGTCTCTGTGGAACAGGTTTTTCAGTTGAGTTTTCCCAATGGAGATCAGCAACCGGTTGAGGCACCACAACAGTTGCGGGCTGCTAAAGTGTTGTTGGCCACCGGTAGTGAACCTATCCCCTTGCCCACCATCCCTTTTGATGGAGAACTGGTGGTTTCAGCCCGTGAAGCACTTGCCTTTGATCAGGTGCCAGAGCATCTGGTGGTGGCGGGTGGTGGTTATATCGGCCTGGAGTTGGGATCGGTCTGGCGCAGACTGGGGGCGCGGGTAACCGTTATGGAGGCACTGTCTGGTATTGTGCCTTCCAGTGATCGGCAGGTGGCTGACTATCTACAACGGACCCTGAAGAAGCAGGGGGTTGAGTTCCGTCTGAATACCAGGGTGACCGGGTTGCGCCGCTTGGGGAATAAGGCAATGATCCAGTACAGCTCTGGTGGTGAAAGCAGTGAGGTTGATTGCGACCGGCTGTTGGTAGCCATTGGCCGCAGGCCGCTACTTGCCGGTTTGGGAGCAACTGAGCTTGGCATTACGTTGGACTCCACCGGCAGGGTCGCTGTTGATGAAGACTATCAGACATCAGTGCCGGGTATTTACGCCATCGGAGACCTGATTCCAGGTCCGATGCTGGCCCATAAGGCTTCTGAGGAAGCTGTGGTCTGCGTTGAGCGGATGCATGGCAAGGCTGTAACAGTTGCGTACGATTATCTGCCCGGCGTTGTCTATACCTGGCCGGAAGGGGCTTCGGTTGGCAAGACTGAAGATCAGTTAAAGGAAGCTGCTGTTCCGTACAAGATTGGTAAGTTTAACTTTATGGGTAATGGTCGGGCACGAGCGATGGATGAGACCGAGGGTTTTGTCAAGGTGCTGGCTCACGCAGAGACAGACTGTCTGCTGGGAGTTCATATTGTTGGGCCCCGTGCCTCAGACATGATTGCTGAGGCAGTGACTGCCATGGGGCTTGAGGGGACTGCCCATGATCTGGGTAGCCAGTTTCACGCCCACCCAACCTTGAGCGAAGCCTTGAAGGAGGCAGCCCTGGATATTCATAAAGAAGCCATCCACGGTTAGGAGCTAAGCATGCACAAAAACAAGCGCAGGACCAAAATTGTGGCAACCCTTGGGCCAGCCAGTGATACCCCGGAGATGATTGAACGCTTGATGAACGCAGGTGTAAACGTGTTCCGACTCAATTTTTCCCACGGCTCACTGGATGCAAAGGCCAGCCTGATTAATACCATTCGAGCGGTTTCAACCAGGTTGGGCAAAGAGGTCGGGATACTGGCAGATCTGCAGGGGCCCAAGATTCGTACCGGCAAGATGGCTGGCGAAGGAATGGTTTTGCAGAAGGGGCAGGAGGTGGTCATTACCACGGCCGATATCCTGGGAGCTGATGGTCTGATTCCAACGATCTATACTGAATTGCCCCGTGATGTCACACGTGGGGCCCGTATATTACTTGATGATGGCCTGCTTGAACTCAAGGTGCTGGCTATTGAAGGAGAAGAGGTCCGCTGCCTGGTGGTAAATGGCGGCCTGCTCAAGAATAATAAGGGAATCAACCTGCCAGGGGTGAAAGTATCAGCACCATCACTGACGGAAAAAGATCTGGCTGATCTGGATTTCTGTCTCTGGGTCGATGTTGATTATATCGCTCTCTCATTTGTGCGTACCCATGAAGATGTAGAGCAGATCAAGCGGATAATCTATAGCGCGGGCAAGGATATCCCGGTGGTTGCCAAGATTGAAAAACCGGAGGCGCTGCGTAACTTCAACAAAATCCTGAAGGTCACCGATGCCGTTATGGTGGCCAGAGGCGATTTGGGGGTTGAGATACAGCCAGAGAAGGTGCCGCTGATTCAGAAGAAGATCATCCAGGCCTGTAATCAGGCAGGCAAGCCGGTCATAACCGCCACCCAGATGCTTGAATCAATGATAACCAATCCACGTCCCACCAGGGCGGAAACCTCTGATGTTGCCAATGCCATAATTGATGGAACAGATGCAGTCATGCTTTCGGGAGAAACGGCTTCTGGTGCCCATCCCGTTGCTGCAGTGGAAACTATGGCAAGAATTGCCCTTGATGTCGAGACAGCTGGTTATGGCAGCAGATCTAATGCACCTGTTTTGATAACACCAAGCATTGCACAGGCGGTTGGAGAAGCAGCCTGCAGGGCTGCAGCCAGCCTCAAGGCAAAGGCAATTGCCGTATTTACCCAGTCAGGCAGCACCGCTGCGCTGATATCCCGCTTTCGTCCTGCAATCCCAATTGTTGCATTTACCAATGCCGTTGAGATTCAGCGCAAACTTTCCATCTATTGGGGGGTGCGTACGCAGCCGATTCAGATGCTTGAAAGTATGGAACAACAGATTGTGCTGGCTGAGCAGTCACTGCTGGCAGCAGGACTTCGTAAGGGAGATATCGTTGTTATTATTATGGGAACACCAATTGAAGCACGTGGTTCAACGAATTTGCTGAAGATTCACAAGCTGGGCGCAGGAAGGTTTTTTGAAATTTTTTAAAAATAGCGTTGACAATGACAGTAGGTCTCAGGTATACATCCTTTCTCTTTTGCACCGAAAACATTTGCCCAGCAGCAACGAGCAAAGAAAAAAGTAAAAAAAGAGATTGACAAGCGAAGAAAGATTTAGTAACTTGCCAATTCCGCTGCGACGGAGCAAAGCGAAAGCAACGGAGACTGATTTGGTCTTTGAAAACCGAATAGCAAGTGTTGTGAATTGCGGGCCAAGCAATTC